>CAZAIF010000009.1:0-19813 GCA_964485125.1 uncultured Oscillospiraceae bacterium
GTCAAAAGGGTTTCCTTGTTGCGCATTTTGTCTAAATATGTTAAACTGGTGTTATCTCAAACTTGGAAAGGAGGAAACACTATGCCCGGTGGACCTGGTGGAGGACCTGGCGGACGCAGAGGCGGCCCTGGAGGCCCCAGAGGAGGTCCTGGAGGCCCGGGAGGACACGGCTTCCACAGACCCCCACCGCCCCCGCACAGACCATTCAGACGTTTTGGCTGTCTGCCCGGCTGTCTGGTCTATGTGCTCGGCTCGGTGGGAATGTTAGCCGCTCTCATTGTGCTGATCGTGTCCCTGATCTTCTAACGCCCCGCCCCCCTGTGGGGCGGCTTTTTTGCGGTTCCATCGCCGGCGCCCATGTGTGTCACTCAATCAGCTCCGGCGGCGCCGGAAGAGGCATCCGGTGGGTAACGCGCTTGCCCCGGGCGCCGTAGACCCGCCGCCAGCCATTGACGTCCTAGGCGCCCGGCTTTACCATGACCGTGCCCTTGTCATACGGACGGCAGACGATGACGCGCTTGCCGGTCGGCGGAAGCCTGTCCTCAACGCTGATCCACTCACTCGACGTGGTGAGGGCGGGCAAGTGCTCCGTCAGATACTCAGCCAGCCATTCCGCAAAGCTGCCAGTTTCGGGGTCTGTGCGTTTTGCCTCAATAATAAGAAGCTGTACCAACCATTTTTCCTTTATTGGTACAGCTTCTGATCTTTGTTCATTTTGACCCTCCTTCTTTGCCGGCGCCTTATTTTGATGTGATGGGGCCTCACCGCCGCAGATAGTCGGTGGTTCGGTACTGGATGGCCTCGGCCAGATGGGGGGCCTCGATATTGGGGCTGCCGTCCAGGTCGGCGATGGTCCGGGCCAGCCGCAGGATGCGGTTATAGCTCCGGGCGGAGAGGGCCATGGCGTCATAGGCGGTGCGCATCAGCGCAGTGCCCGCCCCATCCAGCCGGCAGGCGTCCCGCAGGGCCTGGCCCTCCAGATGGGCGTTGCACACCCCGCTCCGCTCCAGCTGCACCCTTCTGGCCCGCTCCACCCGCTCCCGGATGGCGGCGGAGGGCTCGGCGGGGGCCTGCTCCCCCAGCTCCTCAAAGTTCAGGGCGGGCACCTCCACCTGCAGGTCGATCCGGTCCAGCAGGGGGCCGGAGAGCCGGGAGAGGTAGCGCTGGATGGACGGCTCCGAGCAGGTGCACTTGCCCGAGGGGTGGCCGTACCAGCCGCACTTGCAGGGGTTCATGGCGCACACCAGCTGGAACCGGGCCGGATAGCGCACCGTGCCCGCCACCCGGGAGATCTGCACCACCCCGTCCTCCAGGGGCTGGCGGAGCACCTCCAGGGTGTCCCGGCGGAACTCGGGCAGCTCGTCCAGAAATAAGACCCCGTTGTGGGCCAGGCTGATCTCCCCGGGCTTGGGGTTGGAGCCGCCCCCGGTCAGGGCGGCGGCGGAGACGGTGTGATGGGGGGCGCGGAAGGGGCGGCGGGTGAGCAGCGGCCGCTCCCGGCCGGTCAGCCCCTGGACGCTCCAGATCTTGGTGGACTCCAGGGCCTCATCCCGGGTCATCTCCGGCAGGATGGAGGGCAGCCGCTTGGCCAGCATGCTCTTGCCCGAGCCCGGCGGCCCTGCCATTAAAATATGGTGGCCCCCGGCGGCGGCGATCTCCAGGGCCCGCTTGGCGTGGCCCTGGCCCTTCACGTCGGCGAAGTCGGGCTCCGGCTCCTCCGCCGCCTCCCCCGGCGCCCAGGCCGGGGCGGGGGAGATGGCCTCCCGGCCGGTCAGGTGGGCGAGCAGCTGCTGGACGCTCTCCACCGGGTAGACATCGACTCCTCCGGCCAGGGTGGCCTCCGGGGCGCTGTCCGCCGGGACGAAGAGCTTTTGCAGTCCCAGCTCCCGGGCGGCCAGGGCCATGGGCAGCATCCCCCGCACCGGCCGCACCAGCCCGGTCAGCCCCACCTCCCCCACGAAGGCGCAGCCCTCCAGCCCCGCCTCCAGGGCCCCGGAGGAGAGCAGGATGCCCAGCAGGATGGGCAGGTCGTAGACGGTGCCCTCCTTGCGCCGGTCGGCGGGGGAGAGGTTGACGGTGATCCGGGAGACCGGGAAGCCGAAGCCCGCGTTGCGGATGGCGGCGCGCACCCGCTCCTTGGCCTCCTTGACGGCGGCGTCGGGCAGGCCCACCAGTTCAAAGGCGGGCAGCCCCCCGGCCAGGTCGCACTCCACCCGAACCCCATAGCCCCCGATGCCCTGCAGGCCCAGCGAATCCACACAGACGACCATGGGAAAACCTCCCTTCCATTTTGCTCTTGTTGGGGAAATTATAGCCCTCTCCGGGGCGCTTTGCAATCGGTAATCGATAGTTTCTCCGGCAGAAGAAAAAAACAATTTACCGGCAGAAAATTTTTATCCGGCAGCCCGGCCGGGCCAGGGACACCGCCCGGGGCGTCTGGCTGGCACTGGAGGCCCTGCGGACGGAGTTCGGGACGGAATGACGGGAACATGGAAACGAGCGGACACGGAATGGCGCGCCCTTTTGCTGTCCGGAGGTCAAGTTCCCGCTTTTTGCCGGGCGGGCCGCAGGGTTTCGTTCGGAAAAAGGCGGAATTTTGGTAGTTACTTTTCCGAATGTCAAAATGTAATGCGAAAAAGCGTACAAAAGGTTTACAAATAAAAACGGAACTTGTATAATAACACAGTGTCAAAAGATAACGCTCCGAAAGGAAAACGCATAAAGGAGGAACAAGCAAAACATGGCTAGAAAAGTCAAGACCATGGACGGCAACACCGCTGCCGCCACCGTATCCTATGCCTTTACCGAAGTTGCCGCAATCTACCCGATTACGCCTTCTTCCGTCATGGCAGAGCTCACCGACGAGTGGGCGGCCCACGGCCTGAAGAACATCTTCGGCCAGACCGTCAAGATCGCCGAGATGCAGTCCGAGGGCGGCGCCGCCGGCGCAGTTCATGGCTCCATCACCGCCGGCGCTCTGACCACCACCTATACCGCCTCCCAGGGCCTGCTGCTGATGATCCCCAACATGTACAAGATCGCCGGCGAGCTGATGCCCGGCGTCATCAACGTCTCCGCCCGTGCCCTGGCCACCCACGCCCTGAGTATCTTCGGCGACCACTCCGACGTGATGGCATGTCGTCAGACCGGCTACGCCATGATCGCCTCCACCAACCCCCAGGAGGCCATGGACCTGGGCGCCGTCGCTCATCTGTCCACCATCAAGGGCAGCGTGCCGGTGCTCCACTTCTTCGACGGCTTCCGCACCTCCCATGAGATCCGCCGGGTGGCCGTGTGGGACTACAAGGACCTGGCCGAGATGGTGGACTGGGACGCCATCAAGCGCTTCCGTGAGCGGGCCCTGAACCCCGAGCACCCGGTGCTCCGCGGCTCCGCCCAGAACCCCGACATCTTCTTCCAGACCCGTGAGGCCGCCAACAAGTACTATGACGCCTTCCCGGACATCGTCCAGGGCTGCATGGACCAGGTCAACGCCAAGATCGGCACCAACTACAAGCTGTTCAACTACTACGGCGCCCCCGACGCCGAGACCGTCATGGTGGCCATGGGCTCCATGTGCGACGCCGCCGAGGAGGTCATCGACTACCTGACCTCGAAGGGCGAGAAGGTGGGCCTGATCAAGGTGCGCCTGTACCGGCCCTTCGCCCGGGCGAAGTTCGTGGAGGCCATCCCCGACACCTGCAAGAGCATCGTGGTCATGGACCGCTGCAAGGAGCCCGGCGCCCCCGGTGAGCCCCTGTACCTGGACGTGGCTGCCGCCATCCGGGGCACCAAGTTCGCCGATGTGAAGCTCTGCGGCGGCCGCTACGGCCTGGGCAGCAAGGACACCACCCCCGGCGGCATCATCGCCGCCTACCGCAACGCCCAGTCCGAGCATCCCCTGAACGGCTTCACCATCAACGTGGTGGACGACGTGACCAACCTGTCCCTGCCCATCACTGAGGAGCCCGACATCGTGCCCGAGGGAACCACCTCCTGCAAGTTCTGGGGCCTGGGCAGCGACGGCACCGTGGGCGCCAACAAGAACTCCATCAAGATCATCGGCGACCATACCGACCTGAAGGTGCAGGCCTATTTCCAGTACGACTCCAAGAAGTCCGGCGGCATCACCATCAGCCACCTGCGCTTCGGCCCCCAGGAAATCAAGTCCACCTACTACGTCAAGCAGGCTGACTTCGTGGCCTGCCACAACCCCGCCTACCTGGCCAAGTACCAGGTGGTCCAGGATGTGAAGAAGGGCGGCACCCTGCTCATCAACTCCGGCATGACCGTGGAGGAGCTGGATCAGGTCCTGCCCGCCGACGCCAAGCGCCACATCGCCCAGTACGGCGTCAACGTCTACACCTGCGACGCCACCAAGATCGCCCGGGAGATCGGCCTGGGCAACCGCACCAACATGGTGCTCCAGGCCGCCTTCTTCAAGCTGGCCAACATCATCCCCATCGACGACGCCGTCAAGTATATGAAGGCCGCCATTGAAACCTCCTACGGCGCCAAGGGCCAGAACGTGGTGGACATGAACAAGGCCGCCGTGGACGCCGGCCTGACCGCCCTGGTCAAGCTGGACATCCCCGCCGGCTGGGCCGACGCCGTGGACACCGTGTCCGCCGAGAAGCCCCGCTCCGACCGGGCCGACGTCCAGTCCTATCTGGACACCGTCATGTTCCCCGCCGCCGCCATGGAGGGCGACGTGCTGACCACCAGCCAGCTGCTGCCCGGCGCCGACGGCACCCTGCCCGCCGGTACCGCCGCCTATGAGAAGCGGGGCACCGCCGTCACCGTGCCCGAGTGGATCCCCGAAAACTGCATCCAGTGCAACCAGTGCTCCATGGTCTGCCCCCACGCCGTCATCCGTCCTCTGGCTCTGGACGCCGACGAAGTGGCGGCTGCGCCTGCGGGCATGAAGATGGTGGACTTCAAGAACAAGAAGTATTCCGCCTACAAGTTCGCCGTCATCGTCTCCCCCATGGACTGCACCGGCTGCGGTTCCTGCGCCAACGTCTGCCCGGCCCCCAACAAGGCCCTGGTCATGAGGCCCCTGCTGGAGCAGGAGGCGCAGCAGGAGGTCTTCAACGCCGCCGCCTACACCGTCACCGAGAAGGATATGGGCCCGCTGACCGTGGTGTCCGCCCAGTTCCGCCAGCCCCTGCTGGAGTTCTCCGGCGCCTGCGGCGGCTGCGGCGAGACCCCCTATGCCAAGCTGGTCACCCAGCTCTTCGGCGACCGGATGTATATCGCCAACGCCACCGGCTGCTCCTCCATCTGGGGCGGCAGCGCTCCCTCCACCCCCTACACCGTCAACAAGAAGGGCCAGGGCCCCGCTTGGGAGAACTCCCTGTTTGAGGACGCCGCCGAGTTCGGCTACGGCATGAACCTGGCCGTCACTCAGCGCCGGGCCAAGCTGATCGAGACGGTGGAGACCCTGGCCGGCCTGGACTTCGCCGACGAGAAGATCGTGGCCGCCTGCAACGCCTGGCTGGCCGCCAAGGACAGCGCCGAGGAGTCCCGCAAGACCGGCGACGCGCTGGTGGCCGTCATCGAGGACTACTTCGCCCACCAGGATCAAATGGGCACTCCCTTCGAGGAGCAGTGGCTGGCCAACGGCAAGAAGTGTCTCTGCCCGGCCTGCACCGCTGCCCGGGAGATCCTGGAGCAGAAGGACCTGCTGACCAAGAAGTCCATGTGGATCTTCGGCGGCGACGGCTTCGCCTACGACATCGGTTACAGCGGCCTGGATCACGTCCTGGCCTCCCGCGAGAACGTCAACGTGTTCATCTTCGACACCGAGGTCTACTCCAACACCGGCGGACAGTCCTCCAAGTCCACCCCCACCGGCGCCGTGGCCCAGTTCGCCGCCGCCGGCAAGGCCGTCAAGAAGAAGGACATGGCCTCCATCTTCATGCAGTACGGCTATGTCTATGTGGCCCAGGTCGCCATGGGCGCCAATATGAACCAGACCCTCCAGGCTATCCGGGAGGCCGAGGCCTATGACGGCCCCTCCATCATCATCGCCTACGCCCCCTGCATCAACCACGGCCTGAAGAAGAAGGGCGGCATGGCCAACGCCATGAGCGAGATGAAGGCCGCCGTGGCCGCCGGCTACTGGCACCTGTTCCGGTTCAACCCCGCTCTGGCCGAGCAGGGCAAGAACCCCTTCACCATGGACTCCAAGGCGCCCACCGAGGACTACCAGTCCTTCCTGATGGGCGAGACCCGTTACGCCTCCCTGAAGCTGGCCTTCCCGGAGCGGGCGGAGAAGCTCTATGCCCAGGCGGAGCAGGAGGCCCGCAAGAAGTACGAGCATTTCGAGAAGATGGCCAAGCAGTAATCTGCGCCCCATCCCATCGGAGCATCGTTCCACCGTCCGACCCACGCCCCCGGCTCTTCGGAGCCGGGGGCGTTTCCCTGCCCTCAGGCCGGACACCCCGCCCTTCGCCCGCCCGAGCGGGCCGGTTTCTCCGGTTTTGGGGCGGTTAACGGCGCCTAATGTATTGACAACGGGGGCAAAACCGGGTAAACTCACACCGTTATCACCCTGTGAGGGAGTAGTGAGCGCCCGCCCGGCGGGCGTAGCAAGTCAACATGCTGGCCCCGCTTTGGCGGGCCTGGCTTGCTTTCAATCGCGAGACTCATGGGCCCCGCGCGGCGGATGCCGCCCCGCGCCGGACCCCGGAGTTTCGCTTTTTTTGTGGGACGGGGCGCCCGGCCGGGGCAGGCCGGGCCTTTTTGCGCCCGGGGACAATGGGGCCATACCGGCCCGCCCCGGCGCATACAATGGCATGTCCGGGGACAGGCCCGGCATCGGCGGGGGCAAAGGGCAAAAGACGAAAGGAAGACAGAGAGATGGAATGGAATTGGAACTTTTTTCTGACCAGCGTGATGCTGGGGGTGGGACTGGCCATGGACGCCTTTTCCGTCTCGGTGGCGGGCGGTCTCCAGTGTCCCGGGATGCGGCGGCGGCAGATGGCCCTGCGCAGCGGGGTGTTCGCCTTTTTCCAGTTTACCATGCCCATGGCGGGCTGGATCTGCGTCCACACGGTGGTGGAGCGCTTCCGGGCCTTTGAGGGCTGGATCCCCTGGATTGCCCTGGTGCTGCTGGGCTACATAGGCGGCAGGATGCTGCTGGAGGGGCTGCGGCACAAGGGGGACGGCGAGGAGGAGGCGGACGCCGGGGGGATCTCCCTGGCCGCCGGGGCCGGGGCGGCCGCCCTGCTGCTCCAGGGGATGGCCACCTCCATCGACGCCCTGAGCGTGGGCTTCACCATCGCCAACTACCCCCCGGTCATGGCCTTCGTCTGTGCCCTGATCATCGCAGCGGTCACCTTCGGGCTCTGTCTGGGGGGGTTCTGGATCGGCCGCCGGGTGGGAGACCGGCTGGGGGGGCGGGCCGAGGTGCTGGGGGGCGTCATCCTGATCGGCATCGGCCTGAAGATCTTCCTGGACGGGGTGCTCTGAGCCCCTTCCCCTCTGAGTCCCATCCCCCATGTTGCATTGGACAGGGATTTTTTGTATAATAGCAGGCAATACCGCCCCTCCCGGCCCTGTCCGCCGGGGGGACGGCCCGGGGAGGCGTCCGCCGTGACAGAAGAGAAAACCATCATCAACGATCTGACCCAGGGGAGCGTCATGGGGCGGCTGGTGCGCTTCACCCTGCCCCTGATGGCGGCCAACGCACTCCAGGTGTGCTATAACCTGGTGGACATGTTCTTCGTGGGCCGGTTCGCCGGAACCGACGCCCAGAGCGCCGTCAGCATCGCCTCCAATGTGACCACCCTGATGTTCTTCTGCTTTATGGGCATCGCTGCCGGGGGCCAGATCTATGTGGCCCAGACGGTGGGCTCCGGGCGGCTGAAGGAGCTGGACCAGATCGTGGGCAACAGCCTGACCCTCTGCGTGCTGGCCAGCCTGGTGCTGATGCTGGCCATTCCCCTGGCCCGGCCCATCCTGCGGCTGATCAATACCCCGGAGTCCATCATGACCGCGACGGTCAACTACCTGGTGATCTGTACCGCCGGCAACCTGGTGGTGGCCCTGTACAACGGGCTGTGCGGGGTGCTGCGGGGGATGGGGGACTCCATCCACCCCACCCTGTTTGTGGCGGTGGCCACGGTGGTCAACATCGTGCTGGACTATCTCTTTGTGGCGGTGATTCCCTGGGGGGCCGCCGGAGCTGCCCTGGCCACGGTGATCGGCCAGACGGTGGCCTGCCTGTTCGCCCTGGGCTATCTGTTTATAAAGCGGGGGGGCTTCGGCTTTGACTTCCGCCCCTCCGCCTTTGCGCTGCGGGCCCGGCACGTCCGGGTCATCCTGCGCATCGGGGCTCCCATCGCCCTGAAGAATATCTTCATCAACCTGTCCGTCATCTTTGTCAACGCCCAGATCAACAGCCTGGGGGTGGTGGCCGTGGCGGTGACCGGTATCTGCGCCAAGCTCCAGAGCCTGATGCAGGTGGTCAGCCAGGCCATGATGGACGGCGCCGCCTCCATGGTGGGCCAGAACATCGGCGCCGGGAAGACCCGGCAGGCGGGCCGGGTGGTGTGGAGCGCTGTCCTGGTGGGGCTGATCTTCGCCGGGGTGCTCAGCGTGCTGTTTTTGCTGCTGCCCTACCAGATCTTCGGCGTCTTCTCAAATGACCGGGCGGTCATTGCCCTGGCCCGGCCCTTTATGGCGGTGTGCGCTGTCAATGTGTTCGCCGGGGCCCTGATGGCCCCCACCATGGGGCTCATCAACGGGGTGGGGGACACCCTGTACAACATGGGGGTTGCCATCGCCGATGGGGTGGCGGCCCGGATCGCCCTGTCCCTGCTCTTCGGCTACACCCTGTCCATGGGGGCCCTGGGGTTCTTCCTGGGCAACTGCCTGGCGGGCTTTGTGTCGGTGTTGGGGGGCGGCGTCTACTTCCTGCTGGGCTGGTGGAAGCGCAAGGCCCCCCTGGCCGCCGGGGAGGCGGACCATGGATAAGCGGGCGCTGCTGGACCGCTCCGGGGCCGAGGGGGAGGAGCGGCTGCTGCTCTCCCGGGTGCTGGACCGGATGGAACAGGCCGGGCGGCGGCAGGAGGCCTGCGCCACCAGCTTCCTCTCCCCGGGGGAGCTGGGCCGGGCCCGGGCGCTGCTGAACGCCGCGGGCCATCCCCGCTGTGCCGCCCTGGGGGGCTATCCCGAGGCAGAGCGCCGGGTGCTGGTCTTTTTGCCCGACTGGCTGGAGGAGGAGTATCTGGACCCGGGGGAGTACCTGACCGCCCTGCGCTGCGCCTGGTTCCGGGAGGACAAGCTGACCCACCGGGACATCCTGGGGGCCCTGATGGGCCTGGGGGTGCGCCGGGACACGGTGGGGGACCTCCTGGTGGGGGAGGGCAGCTGCGACCTGCTGGCCCTGCCCACGGTGGCCCCCTTCCTGCTGGACAACTTCACCGCCGCCGGGCGGGTCAAGCTCCACGTGGCGGAAATCCCCCTGGACCAGCTGCGCCCGCCTGTCCAGCAGCGCAAGGTGCTCCACGACACGGTGGCCGCCCTGCGGCTGGACAGCGTGCTGGCGGCGGGCTTCTCCATCAGCCGGAGCAAGGCCGCCCAGCTCATCTCCGCCGGGCGCTGCGCCGTCAACTGGCAGGATACCGCCAAGGCCGACCTGGCGCTGCGGGAGGGGGACGTGCTCTCCTGCCGGGGGCTGGGCAAGTGCCGCCTGGCCGAAGTGGGGGGCCTGAGCCGGAAGGGGCGGATCAACATCACCGTGGAGCGGTATCTCTGAGCCGGCCGCCCCATAGGATGGGGACAGCTTCCAATCGGAGTGCCAAATCAGAGCGCCGGCCCGGGGCGGGAAGGCCCCGGAGTGCCGGAGGAAAACATAGAATTTGCCGCCCCGGGCGGCGGAATGGGGGGAGTATATGACACAGCAGGAACGGGTGGCCAGGATCAATGCCCTGGCCGCTAAGGCCAAGGCCGAGGGGCTGACCGAGACGGAGACCGCCGAGCGGGCGCGGCTGCGGGAGGAGTACCTGGCCGACTTCCGGGCCGCCCTGACCCAGCGGCTGGACCACACCTGGGTGGTGGGCCCCGATGGGGAGAAACGGCGGCTGGTGCGCAAATCGGGAACAAAAAGAAACAAGAAATGAAAATCATTAAATTTCCTTAAAACGGCTTGTATTCACCCGGATTTGTGTTAACATAATGGTGAAACATTAGATGCGATTTGTCATAAAACGGAGGTTTTGGGACGATGAAACGAGCACACTTTATTGCCCTGGTCTCTGGGGGCGTCTGCCTGATCGCGGCCCTGGCCGTGGTTCTGGCGGTGATGCTCAGCCGCAGCGGAGGGCTGTCCCCGGCGGGGAAGACCTTCCTGGAGGGCACCACCCTGAACGGGGTGGACGTGTCCGGCCTGGACGCGGAGGGGGCGGCCGCCGCCCTGGAGCAGCGGGCCCAGGACTATTCCTTCACCCTGAAGCTGGGAGAGGACAGCTACACCGCCACCGGCTCAGAGCTGGACATGGCCTATGACCCGGCCACCGACCTGGCCGCCCTGCTGGAACAGCAGAAGCAGGACGCCACCCAGCTGGCCTTCGACCTGGAGGGGGCCTTCACCTTTGACGCCGCCGGCTTTCTGGATCAGGTGAAGGCGGACTATGACAGCCGGCTCGCCCAGGCCCAGGCGGAGGCCCAGACTCTGGCCGCCGAGGCAGAGGTTGGGACGGACGCCGCCGGGACCGATGACGCCGCCGGGGACAACACAGAGGACGGCGGCGAGGGGGAAGAGGCCCAGGACGCGGACCCCAACGCCCCCCAGAACGCCTACTTACAGTATGACGCCGCCGGGGCCACCTTTATCATCGTGCCCGACCAGCCCGGCAAGGACGTGGACTGGGACGCGGTGAGCCGGCAGGTGCAGGCGGCGGTGGAGGCCCTGGAGCCCGAGCTGGCCCTGGACCTGGAGGAGCTGGTGGAGCAGGCGGATGTCACCGCCGACGATCCCCAGCTCCAGGCCGCCCTGGAGGAGGCCAACAGCTACCTGGATCTGGAGCTGACCTACACCTTCACCCCCGACGGAGGGTCCACCTCCTCGGTGACCCTGGACCGGGACACCCTGGGCTCCATCTACTTTCTGGATCCGGAGGATCTGAGCGTCCAGGTGGACGAGGAGATCCTGGGCAGCTATGTCGCCTCTCTGGCGGAGCAGTACAGCGTGTCAGGCACGTCCACCCGGTTCAAGACTACCGGCGGCAGCTATATCAACATCACCGTGACTGAGGCGGGCCAGAGCGTGGACTCCTCCGCCCTCTATGACGACATGCTGGAGTGCCTGCGCACCAAGACCGGAGGCACCCGCGCCGCACCCTACGCCGACTCCGACGACAGCGACGCCGGTTACTGGGGCGGCAACTATGTGGAGATCGACCTGACCAGCCAGCACCTGTGGCTGTATAAGGACGGGGCGTGCATCCTCTCCTGCGATGTGGTGTCCGGCTGCGTGGCCGACGACACCCGCACCCCCACCGGCTGCTTCCAGATCTTCGCCAAGAACACCGACCGCTATCTGAACGGCACCAACGTGGACGGCAGCCGCTACCGCTCCTGGGTGAACTACTTCATGCCCTTCTCCGGCGGCTGCGGCATCCATGACGCCACCTGGCGCAGCTCCTTCGGCGGGGACATCTACCTGTACAACGGCAGCCACGGCTGTGTGGGCGTCACCCTGAGCAACGCCAAGACCATCTATAACAACGTCAGCGTGGGCACCCATGTGGTGGTCTACGGCGGAGCCTCCCCGGACAACATCCCCGCCCGGACCCAGAACATCACCGCCACCCTGACCAACTCCACCCTGGTGGTGGGGGATCAGACCACGGTCAGCGTGTCCTCCAAGACCACGCCCCAGTTCACCTCCAGCAACCCGGCGGTGGCCACGGTGGACGCCAGCGGCAACGTGTCCGCGGTGGGCCCCGGCACGGCGGAGATCACCGTCTACTGCCCCGCCGGCGGCACCTACGGGGACGCCACCGCCAAGGTGACCGTCACCGTCAGCGCCCCCGCCCACGTCCACACCTGGGTGGAGCAGACCCAGACCATCCACCACGACGCGGAGTATGAGACCGTGGAGAACACCGTGGTGACGGGCATCCGCTGCGACGCCTGCGGCAACGTCTTTGAGACGAAGGAGGCCTTCCTGCTCCACCAGCAGGAGGCGGCCTCCTCCGGCGGTTCCTCCTCCGGCTCCAGCTCCGGCTGCGCCGCCTCCTCCGGGGTGGAGGTGACCGAGACCACCACCGAGCAGATCCTGGTCAAGGATGCCTGGGACGAGACGGCAGTCACCGGCTACGTCTGCTCCGGCTGCGGGGAGACCCGGACCACCGCGCCCTGATCGGGCTGCCCGCCCCCCGGGAGCGGGCGGGCGCGGGGCCAGCCGAATACCTGCGCCCATTGCGGCCGCCCCGCCTGGCGGGGCGGCCGCTTAGTCTGTCGAAAGACCATCAGGATAAGGGGTTTCACAGAATTCCGTCCTCCGCAGAGGACGGAACAAAATTAAATTCTGTCATTTTCGGGGACACGCGCCTCGAAAATGACACTTCTCATGACGGACAGGGCGACTTTTGCGTAAGCAATCGAGCCCTGCCCGTCATGCAATCCCCCTCTGTCGGAAAAGGTGTGCCTTTTTCGACAGACTGAGCTTGTGCCCGGCGGCAGAAAATGCTATACTAAAAAATCATACTGGATTCATATCGCCTTTTGTCGGCAGAGGGGAATCCCCCGGCGTCGGACGCCGGGGGGCCGGCCGCGAAGGGCTGGAAGGAGCTGCCTTTGGAACGAAATCAAGTGTTGGTGCCACGGGAGGAGCTGGAGGAGCAGCGGGACTACTGCCGCCGGGTGCGGGCATTCCATGCCGGCGGGGCCGCCCCCCTGGCGATGGTGGACACCTACGGCTGCCAGCAGAACGAGGCCGACTCGGAGCGCATCCGGGGGATGCTGGAGGAGATGGGCTACGCCCTCACCGACCGGGAGGAGGAGGCCGACGTCATCGTCATCAACACCTGCGCCGTCCGGGAGCACGCGGAGATGCGGGTGCTGGGCAACGTGGGGGCGCTGGTGCACACCAAGCGCAGGAAGCCGGATCAGATCATCTGCCTGTGCGGCTGCGCCATGCAGGAGCCCCACATGGCCGAGAAGATCAGGAAGTCCTTCCGCCACGTGGACCTGGTCTTCGGCCCCCACGTGCTGTGGAAGTTCCCCCGGTTCCTCTTTGAGATGCTGACCTGCCGCAGGCGGGTGTTCTCCACCGACCCCAGCGACGGCACCATCGCCGAGGGGCTGCCCGTCTCCCGGCAGGGGAAGCTGAAGGCCTGGGTGTCCATCATGTACGGCTGCAACAACTTCTGCTCCTACTGCATCGTCCCCTATGTCCGGGGCCGGGAGCGCTCCCGGGACCCCCAGCGCATCCTGGAGGAGGTGCGGGGACTGGTGGAGGAGGGCTACAAGGACATCACCCTGCTGGGCCAGAACGTCAACTCCTACGGCAAGGACCTGGGGCTGGAGATGGACTTCGCCGACCTGCTGCGGGCCTGCAACGACATCCCCGGGGACTTCCTGCTCCGGTTTATGACCTCCCACCCCAAGGACGCCACCGAGAAGCTCTTTAAGACCATGGCCCAGTGCCCCAAGGTGGCCAAGAGCCTCCACCTGCCCGTCCAGGCGGGCAACGACCGGGTGCTCCGGGCCATGAACCGGGGGTACACGGCGGAGCAGTACCTGGACAAGATCCGGCGGCTGCGGGAGCTGATCCCGGACATCGTCCTGACCAGCGACATCATCGTGGGCTTCCCCGGGGAGACCACGGCGGAGTTCGAGGGCACCCTGAAGCTCATCGAGCAGGTGGGCTACGACGCCCTGTTCACCTTTATCTACTCCCGCCGGGAGGGCACGCCGGCGGCCAAGATGGCCGACGTGCTCACCAAGGAGGAGAAGAGCGCCAACTTCCAGCGGCTGGTGGAGCGGCAGAACCAGATCTCCGGGGCCAAACACGCCGCCTATGTGGGGAAGACCCTGCGGGTGCTGGTGGACGGCGTGGACGACGACGGCAAGCACGACCTGACCGGCCGCACCGAGGGGGGGCGGCTGGTCCACCTGATGGGGGACGCCGCCCTGATCGGCGGCTTCCATCCCTGCCGGATCACCGGGGCCTCCAACTGGGCCCTGTTCGGCGAGATCGTGGCGGAAGAGGAGCAGTGACAGGGCAAAACAGAAAAAGAAGCGGAAAGATAAGAATATGTTCCACCCCATCGTCATGTGGGTGATCAGCATCGTGGCCCGGCTGGGCTTTCAGTACCTGCCCCTGGACATGTGGCGGATGCCGGTGAACGTGCGGAAGGGGATGGTGGCCTGGCTGGCCGCCCTGGCTGCCCTGCCGCCGGGCGGGCAAGATCGGCCGGGGGGAGTTGGCCTGGAAGGGCGAACAGCCCGGGCGGGAGCGGCCGTGACAGCGCGGTCTCCGGCCCAGTGGGCCGGAATAGGATTTGGATCGTAATTTGACTTTATAGAACAGGACGGAACCCTCATGGCAAAAGAAAAAGAACTCACCCCCATGAGAAAGCAATATCTGGACCTCAAGCAGCAGTACCCGGACTGCCTGCTCTTCTTCCGGCTGGGCGACTTCTACGAGATGTTCGACGAGGACGCCAGGACCGCCTCCGCCGAGCTGGATCTGACCCTGACCACCCGGGATCGGGGCAAGCCCAAGGAGGAGCAGATCCCCATGTGCGGGGTGCCCTTCCACAGCTACCAGTCCTATCTGGCCCGGCTCATCGCCAAGGGCTACAAGGTGGCCATCTGCGAGCAGACCGAGGATCCGGCCCTGGCCAAGGGGCTGGTGAGCCGGGACATCGTGCGCATCGTCACCCCGGGCACCGTCACCGACGACTCCATGCTGTCCCCGGGCCAGAGCAACTACATCTGCGCCGTGGCGGTGGACGGCACCGGGGCTGGGGTGTGCTTCTGCGACATCTCCACCGGCGAGGCGGAGGCCACCTCCTTCGAGGGGGAGGACGCGGCGGAGCACGTGATGAACGAGCTGGGGCGGTTCTCCCCCCGGGAGGCCCTGCTCTCCCCGGAGGCCGCCGCCATCCCGGCGCTGACCGACCTGCTGACCCAGCGGCTGAACTGCTACTGGCAGGACGGGGGGGAGACCCGCTTCCTGCCTCAGGAGGCCATGGAGCTGACCAAGAAGCAGTTCCCCCAGGCCGCCGGCCTGAGCGTGGTGGCCTACCGGGCGGTGGGGGGCGTGCTCAACTACCTCTATGAGACCCAGCGGGCCGACCTGAGCTATCTGTCCTCCCTGCGCCACTATGAGAGCGACCGGTTCATGGAGCTGGACCTGACCGCCCGGCGCAACCTGGAGCTCACCGAGACCCTCCGGGGCGGGGAGAAACGGGGCAGCCTGCTCTGGGTACTGGACAAGACCAAGACCGCCATGGGCTCCCGGCTCATCCGCGGCTGGATCGAGCGGCCGTTGCTCTCCCCAGCCGCCATCCGCCGCCGCCAGGAGGCGGTGCGGGTGCTGGTGGAGTCCACCGTGGAGCGGGAGGAGCTGATATTGGCCCTGCGGGAGGTCACCGACCTGGAGCGGCTCATCGGCCGGGTGGTCTACGGCTCCGCCAACGCCCGGGACCTGAGTTCCCTGGCGGCGGGCCTGGGCAGGATCCCCCGGCTGCGCCAGCTCTGCCAGGGGCTCTCCTCCCCGCTGCTGGCCCAGGTGTGCCAGGGTCTGGACGACCTGCCCGCCCTCCGGGAGGAGCTGGAGCGGGCCATCGTGGACGAGCCCCCCCTGACCATCCGGGAGGGGGGCATGATCCGAAGCGGCTATTCCGAGCAGGTGGACGAGCTCCACTCGGTCCAGACCGGCGGAAGGGACCTGGTGGCCCGGATGGAGGAACGGGTCAAGGAGGAGTGCGGCATCCGCAACCTGAAGGTGGGCTACAACAAGGTGTTCGGCTACTACATCGAGGTGGCCAGGAGCCAGACCGGCCTGGTGCCCGACAGCTGGGTGCGCAAGCAGACCACCGTCAACTCCGAGCGCTACATCAACCAGGAGCTCAAGGACCTGGAGCACACCATCCTCTCCGCCGGGGACAAGCTGACCGCCCTGGAGTACGAGCTGTTCTCCCAGCTGCGGCAGAAGGTGGCCGAACAGGTGGAGGCCATTCAGGCCACCGCCCGGAGCGTGGCGGAGCTGGACGTGCTGTGCTCCTTCGCCTCGGTGGCGGTGAAGAACCACTATGTCCAGCCCACCGTGGACGACTCCGGCGTCATCGACATTAAAGAGGGCCGCCACCCGGTGGTGGAGCGGATGCTCAAGGACGCCTGGTTTGTGCCCAACGACACCTATATGGACGGCAAGGGGGACACCCTGGCCATCATCACCGGCCCCAACATGGCGGGCAAGTCCACCTATATGCGCCAGGTGGCCCTGATCTGCCTGATGAGCCAGGCCGGGTCCTTTGTCCCGGCCCAGTCCGCCCACCTGGGGGTGGTGGACCGGGTGTTCACCCGGATCGGCGCCAGCGACGACCTGTCCGCCGGCCAGTCCACCTTCATGGTGGAGATGAACGAGGTGGCGGAGATTTTGAAACACGCCACCGGCAAGAGCCTGCTCATCCTGGATGAGATCGGCCGGGGCACCTCCACCTACGACGGCATGAGCATCGCCCGGGCGGTGGTGGAGTACTGCGCTCACAAGGTGGGGGCCAAGACCCTGTTCGCCACCCACTACCACGAGCTGACGGTGCTGGAGGGCCAGCTGCCCGGAGTCAAAAACTACAACATCGCCGCCAAGAAGAAAAAGGACGAGATCATCTTCCTGCGCAAGATCGTCCCCGGCGGGGCCGACCAGTCCTACGGCATCGAGGTGGCCAAGCTGGCCGGGGTGCCCGAGGCGGTGATCCGCCGGGCCAGGGCCATCCTGGAGGAGCTGGAGGGGGGCGGGGCCCCCGCCCCGGCCCCGAAACCCCGGGAGCCGGAGGAGGAGCAGGGGCAGGTGTCCCTGCTGGACCTGGGGGCGGTGGCGTGCGCCCAGCGCCTGCGGGGGCTGGACCTGAACACCCTGACCCCCATCGAGGCCATGAATCTACTCTATGAGCTGAAAGGAATGCTGTGACATGAGGGAACATGAGCGCTTTGTCAAAATCTACGAGCAGGGCGGCCTGGTCAAAGGGGCCATGGAGATCTGGGTGGACGCCGCCACCGGGGTCAGCTACCTGTTTCGCTCCGAGGGCTACGCCGGGGGCCTGACCCCGCTGCTGGACCGGGAGGGCAGACCGGTGGTCACCCCCCTGGGGCCGGAGTCCTCCGGCCCGGAGCTCTGATGCGGGTTGAGGGCTGGGAAAAAGCCCTGATTTTACCGGAATCTTAGAAGTTTATTCACACACCGGACGTTTTTTTCTGATACAATGGGGAACATGATTTTCCCCGTCCCGCCGTGAGAGAGGAAGCCGACTATGCCCAGAATCCATCAACTTGACCCCCATGTGGCCGACCTGATCGCCGCCGGCGAGGTGGTGGAGCGCCCGGCCAGCGTGGTCAAGGAGCTGACCGAAAACTCCATTGACGCCGGGGCCAGCGCGGTCACCGTGGAGATCCAGCGGGGGGGCATGAGCTACATCCGGGTCACCGACGACGGCTGCGGCATCGAGGCGGAGGACTGCCTGACCGCCTTCCTGCGCCACGCCACCAGCAAGATCCGCACCGAGTACGACCTGGAGGCCATCGGCACTCTGGGCTTCCGGGGGGAGGCGCTGGCCGCCGTCGCTGCGGTGAGCCGGGTGGAGCTGATGACCCGCGCCGCCGGGGCGGAGAGCGGCACCGCGGTGCTGCTGGACGGGGGCGTGGTGCGCCGCCAGGAGGAGGCGGGCTGCCCCCGGGGCACCACCCTGATCGTCCGGGACCTGTTCTTCAACACCCCGGCCCGGCAGAAGTTCCTGAAGCGGGACTCCGCCGAGGGCAGCGCCGTCTTCGCCGTGGTGCAGCACGCCGCCCTGTCCCACCCGGAGGTCTCCTTCCGCTTCCTGCGGGAGGGGAAGGAGGAGCTGAACACCCCCGGGGACGGCAGTCTGAAGAGCGCGGTCTACGCGGTGCTGGGCCGGGACGTGGCCCTGGGGCTGGTGGACTGCAAGGGGGGCGGGGAGGACATCGCCGTGGAGGGCTTCATCTCCCAGCCGGTGTGCTGCCGGGGCTCCCGGGCGGGCCAGTTCTTTTTCGTCAACGGCCGCTATGTGAAATCCCGCACCATGCAGGCCGCCCTGGAGCAGGCCTACCGCAACCAGAAGATGGTGGGCAAGTTCCCCGCCTGCGTCCTCCACCTCACCACCCGGCTCAGCGGCGTGGATGTGAACGTCCACCCCACCAAGACCGAGGTGAAGTTCGCCAGCGACAAGAAGCTGTTCGACGCGGTGTACTACACGGTGCTCGCCGCCCTGGACCACCACGCCGGGGTGCCCAAGGCGGACCTGGAGCCCAAGGAGAAGGCCCGCCCGGAGCGCCACGACACCGTCACCCCAAACCAGACCTTTTTCCGCACCATGAGCGCCGGCCAGTTCCGGGGGGAGCTGCGCAGCGACGCCAAGAATCCCTATGTCACCGCCGCCCCCCGGCGCACCCCGGCGGAGGAGCCCCTGGGCTCCGGCCCGGCCCCGGAGGGCGGGGCGGGGGAGGAGGGCCGGCCCTTTGTCCCCCGGCAGAGGCCGGAACAGCCCCTGAAGCGGCCCCCGGCGGCGCCGCTGTCCCGGGAGTGGACGGTGACTCCCACCGCTCCAGCCCAGTCCCCGGCGGAGACGGCTTCCGCCCCGCTGAAGTCCAGGGACAAGGGGGCAAACAGTGAAATTCCCCAGCGGAAGGCCCCGGCCTCCGAAGCAGAGAAGCCGATTGTCACCCCCCGGTCCGCCCCGGCAGAGCCCACCCCGGCGACGGATCATACCCCTGCGGAGCCCGCCGGGACTGTTCCCGCCTCGGAACCGGTTCCGGCCCCGGCGGCGGAGACAAACTCCGTCCCGGTGCCGGAAGAAAAGGCCCCGGAGCGGATTCCCGCCCCGGCGGAGGAAGCCGCCCCGCCCATGCCGGAAGTCCCCGCCGCCCCGGTGGAGGACGAGCTCGCCCAGGAGGACACCCCGGACGCCCCGGAGTGGCGCCTGGTGGGGGAGGTGCTGCGTACCTACGCCGTGGTGGAGCGGGGGGACGAGGTGTGGTTCATCGACAAGCACGCCGCCCACGAGCGGATGAATTTCGACCGCCTCAAGGCCATGGGCCACCGGCCCATGGGGCAGCTGCTGCTCCAGCCCCTGGTGCTCCGGCTCACCCCGGAGGAGCAGGAGACTCTGCTGGCCCACCTGCCCCTGCTGGAGGAGTTCGGCTTTGAGGCCGGGGACTTCGGCGGCGGCAGCCTGATCGTCCGCCAGGCCCCGGACTGGCTGCCCGCCGAGCGGATCGAACCGGCCCTGGAGGAGCTGGCCGGGCGGCTGCTGACCACCGGCACCGCCGACCCGGACGCCGCCCGGGACGAGGTGCTCCACACCATGGCCTGCAAGGCGGCCATCAAGGGGGGCTGGAAGAACGCCCGGGAGGAGCTGCTGGCGGTCTGCGGCGCGGTGATGCGGGGGGAGGTCCGCTACTGCCCCCACGGCCGCCCGGTGGCCATCCGGCTGACCAAAAAGGACCTGGAGAAGCAGTTCAAGCGGGCGTGACGGGGACTCCGCCCTGCCGGTTTGGGCTGGGCTTGCCTGTCCTGTTTGCGCCTCCCCGTCCCGCTGAGACGGGCGGCAAA
>CAZAIF010000009.1:19913-27984 GCA_964485125.1 uncultured Oscillospiraceae bacterium
AAGTGGGCCGCCCATCCGCATCCAACCCAATCCAGACAGACGCCGCCCATGGGGGCGGCGGACAAAACCGACGAGAGGAAGTGACGCCATGCCACCCCAGGTGATCTGCGTGGTGGGCCCCACCGCCTCGGGCAAGACCGCCCTGGGGGTGTGGCTGGCAGAACAGTATAACGGTGAGGTGGTGTCCTGCGACTCCATGCAGGTCTACCGGGGCATGGACATCGGCACCGCCAAGCCCACCCCCCAGGAGACGCGGGGGGTGCCCCACCATATGATCGACGTGGCCGATCCGGAGGAGGACTACTCCGCCGAGCGCTACCGCCGGGAGGCCGTCCCGGTGGTGGAGGACATCCTGGAGCGGGGCAGGCTGCCCATCCTGGTGGGGGGAACCGGGCTGTACCTGGACGCCCTGCTCAACGGCCACGACTTCGCGGTCAAGAGCACCGGCTGGCGGGAGAAGCTCCAGGCCACCTTCGATGCCGAGGGCATCCAGCCCCTCTGGGAGGAGCTGCAGAGGGTGGATCCGGAGGCCGCCATCCGCATCCACCCCATGGACACCAAGCGGGTCATCCGGGCCCTGGAGGTGTGGCACGAGACGGGCTGCACCATCTCCGCCCACAACGCCGCCACCCGGCTGCTGCCCCCCCGGTACACCGCCCTGAAGCTGGGGCTGAACTTCGCCGACCGGGCCGACCTCTACCGGCGGATCGACCGGCGGGTGGACGAGATGGCCCGGCTGGGGCTGGCCGGCGAGGTGCGGGCGCTGCTGGAGCGGGGGATCTCCCCCCGGTGTACCGCCATGCAGGCCATCGGCTACAAGGAGCTCGCCGCCGCCGTGGCCGGAGGGGGCGAGCTGGAGGCCGCCCTGGAGCAGGTCAAGCTCCGCTCCCGCCAGTACGCCAAGCGGCAGCTCACCTGGTTCCGCCGGGACAGGACCATCCAGTGGTTCCTGTTCGGCTCCGAGCCCGATCTGGAAGGGCTTCGACGCTTTGCAACAGAAAAGATAATGGCATCTGGCATACAATGACCCGGGGACAAGCCCGGGCGGGCACGTCCCCGGAATTTTAGAAAAAAGGGACGTGTTCCAGATGGCAAAAGAAACCAACCACTTGCAGGAGATTTTCCTGACCCGGCTCTACCGCACCCGGACGGCGGTGACCATGTTTTTGATGAACGGGTATCAGCTCCGGGGCATCATCACCGGTTTCGACGCCTTCGTGGTGGTGCTCACCAGCGACGGGCGCCAGCAGGTGATCTACAAGCACGCGATCTCCACCATCACCCCGGAGCGGCCGGTGCCCCTGCGGGAGGAGGATCACTGACCGGCAGGTGGACGGCTCCGAAAGGGGAGGAACGCATTTGAAACAGGGCAAGTGGGTGCTGCGCATCCTGATGCTGGTGCTCTTTCTGGGGGTGCTGGCCTACTTCGGCGTCTACATATGGAGCGCCTTCAACGCCACCACCGTCACCACCACCCTGACCTCCTACACCGCCGAGGTGGAGGTGGAGGCCCGGGGCTGGTTCTTCCGGGACGAGGTGGTGCTGGGGGAGAGCAGCGAACTGACCGAGGTGCTGTGCGCCGAGGGGGAGAAGGTGGGCGCCGGGGACGTGGTGGCCCGGGTCTACTCCAGCGCCGAGGGCCTGGAGCTCCAGCGCCAGCTGGATGAGGCCCAGGCCACCCTGGACAGCCTGCTGTACATCCAGAGCCGCACCGGCCAGGCCTCCGACACCGAGGAGCTGGAGAGCGACATCGTGGACGCCATCACCGGCCTGCGCTATGCCGCCGCGGCCGGGGATCTGTCCGACCTGAGCGGCGGCGCCAACGAGCTGCGCACCCTGATCTTCCGGCGCAGCTACGCCTACAGCGGCAGCGACACCCTCTCCGCCCAGGTGGAGGCGGCCCAGGCCCAGGTGGACAGCCTGGAGGCCCAGGCCAGCGGCGCCTACACCGCCGTCACCGCCCCGGCCTCGGGGCTGTACTCCGCCACGGTGGACGGCTATGAGGGGGTGCTGACCACCGCAGCCCTGGAGGATCTGACCCCCAGCGGGCTGGAGGCCCTGGCCGCCGGCGGGGGAGACGCCAGCGCCGCCGCCCTGGGCAAGCTCATCACCGGGGTGGGCTGGTACTTCAGCTGCAACCTGCCCCAGGCGGACACGGCGGAGCTGTCCACCGGCACCCAGGTGACACTGCGCTTTGCCGACTCCAGCCGCAGCTTCTCCGCCCAGGTGACCCGGCTCAGCGAGGCGGAGGACGGGCTGGTCAACGTCACCTTCTTCTCCCTGGACTACGCCGCCCAGGTCACCTCCCTGCGGGAGCAGGAGGCCAGCATCGTCACCTACAGCGTCACCGGCCTGCAGGTGCCCAAGCGGGCGGTCCGGGTCAATCAGGACGAGACCCTGGACACCGTGGGCCAGCTGGGGGTCTACCGGATCTCCGGCGCCCAGGCCCAGTGGGTGCCGGTGCAGGTGCTCTGGGAGGGGGAGGACTATTACCTGATCGCCCAGGCCGACAAGGTGGACGAGGAGGGCAACCAGCAGGACCTCTCCCTGTATGAGCAGGCCACCGCCCTGCGGGCCGGGGACACCGTCATTGTCAGCGGTGACGACATCTACAATGGAAAGGTCGTTTTGAACTGATATGGAACAGAGCCTGAGGGAACGCATTCAGGCGGTGCGGGAGCACATCGCCGAGGCCGCCCGGACCGCCGGGCGGGCGCCGGAGGAGATCACCCTCTGCGCCGCCACCAAGGTGCAGACCAGCGGCACCATCCGCGCCGCCGTCGCCGCCGGCATCACCGTCTGCGGCGAGAACCGGGTCCAGGAGCTGACCGGCCACCTGGCAGACGGGGCCTATGAGGGGGCGGCGGTCCACTTCATCGGCCACCTGCAGCGCAACAAGGTGAAATATGTGGTGGGCCAGGTGGACCTGATCCAGTCGGTGGACGGGGAGGAGCTGCTGGGGCTCATCGACCGGCGGGCGGAAAAGCTGGGTCTGGTCCAGGACATCCTGATCGAGGTGAACATCGGGGGAGAGGCCTCCAAGTCCGGCGTTTCCCCCGAACAGGTCCGCGCCCTGGCCGCCCGGGCGGGGGCGCTGGAGCATGTCAGGCTCCGGGGACTGATGGCAATTCCACCCATTTCCATCCGCCCGGGAGAAAACCGTAGATTTTTTGCCGAAATGCGTCAGCTTTTTGTTGACATAAAAGAGAAAAAGTACGATAATAAGGATACTATGGACATTTTGTCCATGGGCATGAGCGGAGATTACACAGACGCGATTTTGGAGGGGGCCACGCTGGTGCGGGTGGGCACCGCCCTCTTTGGCCCCAGGCCCCCACAGCGGGCCCAGGGCTGAGACCATCCGCCACGACCATAACAAGGAGGAGCCTTTGGTACTATGAGACTCATGGATGAACTGAGAAGACTGGCCCGCCCCTATGAGGACGAGGCCGAGGAATACGACGACGAGCTGGAGGAGGAGTACGAGGACGAGGAGGAGGAAGCGGAAGAACCCGCCCCCCGCCGTGCCCCCCGCCGGGACAGCCGGCCCGCCCGGGAGAGCGCCCGCTCCTACAGCCGGGACACCCGGGAGGCCCGGGAGAGCGCCCGCGCTTACACCAGCTATGACGCGCCCCGCCGCCCGGCGGACAAGGTGGTCAACATCAACACCACCACCCAGCTTCAGGTGGTGCTGGTCAAGCCGGAGAAGTTTGAAAACGCCTCCGACATCGCCGACCACCTGCGGGAGAAGCGCACGGTGGTGCTCAACCTGGAGTCCACCAACAAGGACATTGCCCGGCGGCTGATCGACTTCCTCTCCGGCGTGGCCTACGCCCAGGAGGGCAAGATCAAGAAGATCAGCGCCGACACCTATATCATCACGCCCTACAACGTGGACATCATCGGCGATCTGATCGACGAACTGGAGAACAACGGGCTCTACTTCTGACGGGCCCGGCCACAGGTATAGACCCCGCCCGGTGGGGCGGCGCGCTGCGGGGAACGCCGCGGCGATGATACAGACAAACACACGAAGGGGGATTTTCTCATGCTTACGCCACAGGAAGTGGAAGAGCGCGTATTTCCGAAGGCCAAAAAAGGCGGCTATGATATGCAGGACGTGGACAACTTTCTGGATCAGCTCACCGCGGACTACAGCGAGCTGTACAAGGAGAACGCCGTCCTCAAGCGCAAGATGAAAGTGCTGGCCGATAAGATCACCGAGTACCAGGAGACCGAGGGCGCCATGCGGGCCACCCTGCTCACCGCCCAGAAGATGGCCAACCAGATGGTGGAGGAGGCCAAGCAGAAGCGGGACCAGATGCTGGAGGAGGCCGCCTCCATTGCCCGGGAGCGGGCGGAGCAGCTGGCCGCCCAGGTGTCCGCCGAGGAGGCCAAGCTGAAGAGCGCTCGGGCCAGCGTGGCCGCCATGACCGCCAGCATCCAGGACCTGCTGGCCCATGAGCAGGAGTTTTTGGCCTCCCTGCCCGACCCGGAGACCCTGGCCGCTGATGTCTCCGCCGCCTCTGGCGATGGGGAGGAGGAGAGCGACACTGCCCAGGAGATGGTCAACGCCATCGGCGACTCCATCCGCCGGGTGATGGAGGAGAGCCAGACCGAGGTGGATCTGCCCGCCCCCGACGCCGAAGCCGCCCCCGCCCCGGAGGAGTCCGCTCCGGCGGAGGAGGAGAGCGATGAGAGCGAGGCGGAGCCCCCCAAGGCGGAGGAGGCCCCCAAGCCCGCCGCCCGCCACGCCGGACGCATCGTGGACGACGACGTGGACGACGCCCCCACCCGCCGGCTGGATCTCAGCGAGCTGCGCTTTGGCCGCAACTATGAGATCAAGTAACTGAACAGCAAAATATGCGCCTTTGTCACAGCCGCCCGGCTCTGGGTCGCGGCTGTGACATTCGCGCTTGATAGAGAGGAAGAAGCGTAACCTATGGGTCAGGACTACAACAAGACGATCAACCTGCCGAAGACCGACTTCCCCATGCGGGCGGCCCTCGCCAAGCGGGAGCCGGGCATGCTGGAGGACTTCCAGCGCAGAGACATCTACCGCCGGCTGATGGCCAAGAATGAGGGCAAGCCCAAGTTCATCCTCCACGACGGCCCCCCCTACGCCAACGGGGACATCCACATCGGCCACGCCCTCAACAAGATCCTGAAGGACTTTATCGTCCGCTACAAGAACATGGCCGGATTCCAGGCCCCCTATATCCCGGGCTGGGACACCCATGGCATGCCCATCGAGACCGCCATCCAGAAGCAGGGGGTCAAGCGCAGCGAGATGCCGGTGCCCGAGTTCCGGGACAAGTGCCGCACCTTTGCCCTGGAGCAGGTGGAGCGGCAGCGGGAGGGCTTCAAGCGGCTGGGAATCATCGGCGACTGGGACCACCCCTATATCACCCTGGACCCGGCCTTTGAGGCCGAGCAGGTCAAGGTCTTCGGGGCCATGGCCCAGAAGGGGCTGATCTACCAGGGCCTGAAGCCCACCTACTGGTGCCCCACCTGCGAGACCGCCCTGGCCGAGGCCGAGGTGGAGTACGCCGACGACCCGGTCACCACCATCTTCGTGAAGTTCCCGGTCCACGACGACCAGGGCAAGCTGGGCCAGTACGGCCCCCTGGACAAAATGTTCTTCGTCATCTGGACCACCACCACCTGGACCCTGCCGGGGAACATGGCCATCTGCCTGAACCCCCAGCTGGACTACGCCCTGGTGCGGGCCAATGGGGAGGTCTATATCATGGCCGCCGAGCTGGCCGCCGGGGTCATGAAAGAGAGCGGCATTGCCGACTACGAGATTCTGACCACCATGCCCGGCACCTTCTTCGAGCGGATGACCGCATACCATCCCTTTATGAGCCGGGACTCCCTGATTATTTTGGGCGACCACGTCACCCTGGACGCCGGCTCCGGCTGCGTCCACACCGCCCCGGCCTTCGGCCTGGACGACTTCTACGGCTGCCAGCGCTATCCCGAGATCCCCACCGACATCACCATGGAGGTCTCAGTGGACGCCCGGGGCCTGCTCAATGAGTACGCCGGCCCCTATGCCGGCCTCCACGTCCAGAAGGCCCACCCGGTCATCTTCAAGGACCTGCAGGAGGGGGGCTATATCCTCTCCGCCAAGGACATCGTCCACAGCTATCCCCACTGCTGGCGGTGCAAGAAGCCGGTCATCTTCCGGGCCACCCAGCAGTGGTTCGCCAGCGTGGACGCCATCAAGGACCAGGCCGTGGCCGCCTGCGAGGACATCTTCTGGAAGCCCGCCTGGGGCAAGGAGCGGATGATCTCCATGATCCGGGAGCGCTCCGACTGGTGCATCTCCCGCCAGCGCACCTGGGGCGTGCCCATCCCCATGTTCTTCTGCCAGGAGTGCGGCAAGCCCTACTGCACCCCGGAGACCATCGACAAGGTGTCCGCCATCTTCGCCGCCGAGGGCTCCAACGCCTGGTGGGCCCGCCCCGCGGAGGAGCTGCTGCCCGAGGGGGCCAGGTGCGAGTGCGGCTGCACCCGGTTCACCAAGGAGAAGGACATCCTGGACGTGTGGTTCGACTCCGGCTCCACCTGGGCCGCCGTGGCCGCCAAGCGGCCTGAGCTGGGCTATCCCACCGACCTCTACCTGGAGGGCGGCGACCAGTACCGGGGCTGGTTCCAGTCCTCCATGCTGACCAGCATCGCCGTGAACGGCGTGGCCCCCTACAAGCAGATCATCACCCACGGCTGGACGGTGGACGGCCAGGGCAAGGTCATGCACAAGTCCCAGGGCAACGCCATCAGCCCCCAGGAGACCATCCAGCAGTACGGGGCCGACATCTTCCGGCTGTGGGTGTCCTCCGCCGACTACACCCAGGATATGCGCCTGTCGAAGGAGATCCTGAAGCAGCTGGCCGACGCCTATCTGAAGATCCGCAACACCTGCCGGTATATCCTGGGCAACCTGGAGGGCTTCGACCCGGACGACCAGGTGGCCTACGGCGATATGATCGAGCTGGACCAGTGGGCGGTCACCCGCTGCAACGACCTGGTGGCCGAGTGCCGCAAGTGCTACGACGGCTACGAGTTCCACAGCGTTTACCGGGCCATCTATAACTTCTGCGTCATCGACATGTCCAACTTCTACCTGGACATCATCAAGGACCGGCTGTACTGCGAGGCCCCGGACTCCTTCCCCCGACGGAGCGCTCAGAGCGCCATCTTCCGGGTGCTGGACGCCATGGTGCGGCTGCTGGCTCCGGTGCTGGCCTTCACCAGCGAGGAGATCTGGGCCGCCATGCCCCATCCCCAGGGGGACGACGCCGAGAGCGTTCTCTTCAACCCCATGCCCGAGGCCGACCCGGCCCTGGCCTTCACCCCGGAGCAGAGCGCCTACTGGGCGGACATCCTGGCCATGAAGGATGACGTCAACAAGGCCCTGGAGGAGGTCCGGGCCGCCAAGACCGTCAAGAAGTCCACCGACGCCAAGCTCACCCTCTACCTGGACGACAGCGCCTGGGAGCGGTTCCAGAAGCTGAAGGGCCACCACTTCGAGGCCCTGTTCATCGTCAGCCGGGCGGAGATCGTCCACGGCGAAGGCCGGGGCTATCAGGGGGAGGCTTTCCCCGGCCTGACCGTCAAGGTGGAGATGGACGAGGCCCCCAAGTGCCCCCGATGCTGGAATCACCACCCCAGCATCGGTACCCCCGAGGGCCATCCCGAGCTGTGCCCCCGGTGCGCCGCCGTGGTCCGCTCCATGGGGCTGGAATAACAGCATAGACCATAAAACAGCCGGGCCTGCTGTATATTGCCATTATCTCGTAAAAACAGGGCGCGCCGCAGAATTTTCATTCTGCGGCGCGCCTGCGTTTTATCCCATTTTATGCGAATCGTGCTGCTTCATCCGCCTGCATCCGGTTCGGGAGGGCGCGCCACTCATCCTCCAGCAGGGCCATCAGGATGTCGTCCCCGTAGCCCGCTCCATCCCGGACCGCGTCCCGGAGCACCCCCTCCCGCCGGAAGCCGGCGGCCGGATAGACCCGCTCCGCCCGGGAGTTGAAGGAGAAGACGTCCAGGGACAGCCGGTGGA
>CAZAIF010000010.1:0-27480 GCA_964485125.1 uncultured Oscillospiraceae bacterium
GAGGGCGCGCCGCGCTGCGGCGCGCCCTCTCGGCGTCTTGGACGATTACAAATTACAAAGCCCTGGTGATGGTGCCGCCGCCGATGACCGTGTCCCCGTCGTAGAGCACCACCGCCTGGCCCGGGGCGATGGCCCGCTGGGGTGCGTCAAAGGTCACCCGCAGGGTGTCCGGCCCGGTCTGCTCCGCCGTGGCCGCCGCCTCCCCCCGGCTGTGGCGGATCTTGGCGGTGCAGCGCAGGGGCGTTTCTATCCCGTCGCAGGCGATCAAATTCAGGTCGTTGGCCTCCAGGGCCCCGGCGTACAGGTCCTCGTCCGCGCCGATATAGACCAGGTTGCGGGACACGTCCTTGCCGGTCACATAGACCCGGCGGCCCATGGCCAGCTCCAGCCCCTTGCGCTGGCCGATGGTGTAGTGGGTGTGGCCCCGGTGGGTGCCCAGCACCTCCCCGCGGGCGTTGACATAATTTCCAGACCGGTTGCCCTGCCCGGTGTACCGGTCCAGGAAGGCCCCGTAGTCCCCGTCGGGGACAAAGCAGATGTCCTGGCTGTCCTTCTTGCCGGCGTTGCCGAAGCCGTGGGCGCGGGCCAGCTCCCGCACCCGGGCCTTGGTCAGCTCCCCCAGAGGGAGCAGGAAGTGCTCCAGGTAGGACTGCTTCATGTGGTAGAGGAAGTAGCTCTGGTCCTTGTCCCGGTCCAGCCCCTTTTTGAGCAGCCAGCGGGTCCCGTCCCAGGCCCGGCGGGCGTAGTGGCCGGTGGCCACGTACCAGATGCCCGCCTCCCGGGCCAGCTCCAGCATCCGGCGGAATTTCATATGCCGGTTACAGGCGACGCAGGGGTTTGGGGTCTGGCCCCGGAGATAGGCGGCGGCAAAGGGGTCCATGACACAGGAGCGGAACTGGTTCCGCAGGTCGAAGACCCGGTGGGGGACGCCCAGGGCCTGGGCCACCCGCCGGGCGTCCTCCGCCCCGTCCCCGGCATGGCAGGCTGCCGCCCCCTCGCCGGAGGGCTCCGGGTCGACCAGCCGCATGGTGGCCCCGGTCACCTGATATCCCGCCTCCAGCAGCAGCAGGGCGGCCACGGAGCTGTCCACCCCGCCGCTCATCCCCACCAGGACGGAGTTATTCGCCGCCACCGCAGCGCACCAGCCGGACCAGCACCTCCACCATCTTCTCCATGGCCTGCACCGAGGCGAACTCGTACACCCCGTGGAAGTTCTCCCCGCCGGTGGACAGGTTGGGGCAGGGCAGCCCCTCCCAGCTCAGCCGGGCGCCGTCGGTACCCCCCCGGATGGGCACGGTGCGGGGGGTGACCCCGCTGTCCCGGAAGGCGGCCATGGCCCGGTCGATCAGGTACATGTGGGGCTCGATCTTCTCCCGCATGTTGTAATAGCTGTCCTTGAGCACCAGCTCGAAGGTGCCGGCACCGTAGACGCCGTTCAGGTAGTCCACGGTGCTGGCCAGAAATGCCTTGCGCTGCTCAAAGCGCTGGCGGTCATGATCCCGGATGATCAGGTTGACATAAGCGTCCTCCTCCACCGCCTGGCAGTAGTTGACGTGGAAGAAGCCCTCGTAGCCCTCGGTGTGGGCCGGAGTCTCCGCCGGGGGCAGCAGGGAGATAAACCTGGCGGCCAGCAGCACCGCGTTCTTCATGATGTTCTTGGCGCTGCCCGGGTGGATGTTCCGGCCGTGGATCTTCACCCCGGCATTGGCGGCGTTGAAGTTCTCATACTCCACCTCGCCCAGGGCGCCCCCGTCCACCGTGTAGGCGTAGTCCGCCCCGAAGCGCTGGTAATCAAAGTGGTCGGCTCCCCGGCCGATCTCCTCGTCCGGGGTGAAGGCCACCGAGATGGGGCCGTGCTCCACCTCCGGGTGGCCGGTCAGATAGGCGACGGCGGACATGATCTCGGCCACCCCCGCCTTGTCATCCGCTCCCAGCAGGGTGGTGCCATCGGTGACGATCAGGGTCTGGTTCACATAATGCTCCAGCACTGGAAAGTCCTCCGCCCTCATGACGATGCCCTTCTCCCGGTTCAATACAATATCCCCGCCGGTATACGCCTCCTGCCGGGGGTGGATGTCCGCCCCGGAGGCATCGGGGGAGGTGTCCATATGGGCGATCAGGCCGTAGACCGGCTCCCCCTCCCGGCCCGGAGTGGCGGGCAGATGGGCGTAGACCCGGCCGAAGCCGTCCACAACAGCGTCCTGAAGCCCCAGTTCCAGCAGCTCCTCCACCAGGGCCTGGGCCAGCGTCCCCTGTCCCGGAGTGCTGGGCACCGCCTCGGAGGACTCGTCGGAGGCGGTGGAATAGGAGACATAACGCAAGAATCGATCGATCACATTCATTTTGTAAACCTTCTTTGCAAAAGTAGTTGACGCAGGGATCAGAAACAAGTAAACTGTAAGTAACACAGCTCTATACCATCTATCATATCACAAAAGGGACGAATTTGCCATGTCTGACTGCCAGGAATTTCGCTTGCCCACCGCCGACGGCGCCGCCACCTTCTTCGCCCGCAGCTGGACGCCGGAATCCGGCCGGCCCGGGGCGGTGCTCCAGCTGGTCCACGGCATCTCGGAGCACAGCGGGCGCTACGACCACTTCGCCCGGTTCATGGCCGCCCGGGGCTTTTTCGTCTGCGCCGAGGACCACCTGGGCCACGGCCGCACCCCGGAACAGCCCGAGGATCTGGGGTACACCGCCGATCAAAACGGCTGGGTCAAAATGACCGACAACATCCACGCCCTCCACGACTGGGTCAGAGAGCGCTTTCCCGGCATTCCCTATCTCCTGCTGGGCCACTCCATGGGCAGCTTCCTCGCCCGCAGCTATCTGATCCGCTATCCCGGCACGGTGGATGCCTGCGCCCTGCTGGGCACCGGCCAGCAGCCCGGGGCGGTGCTGGCAGCGGGACTGCCGGTCTGCCGGCTGGAGCGGCTCCGGCTGGGCAAGCGGGGGCGAAGCAGACTGCTGCAAAGCCTGTGCTTCGGGGCCTACAACCGGCAGTTCAGGCCCAACCGCACCCCCTCCGACTGGGTGTGCTCGGTGGAGGCGGCGGTGGACGCCTACACGGCGGATCCCTTCTGCCAGGTGATGCCCACGGTGACCCTGATGGGGGACATGCTCTGGGGCATCCGCTTCAACCAGCAAAAGGCGCACCTGACCCAGATGGACCGGAGCACCCCCATCCTCTTCCTGTCCGGGGAGCAGGACCCGGTGGGGGCCAACGGCAGGGGCGTGCGGCAGGCATATCAGTCCTTTCTGGCCGCGGGCTGCGTTGACGTGACCCTGAAGCTCTACCCGGAGGGACGCCACGAGATGCTCAACGAAGCCAACCGGGACGAGGTGTACCAGTATCTGCTGAGCTGGTTCCAGCGCCAGCTTCACCCCTAACATCAAACCGACAGGACGAGAAGGAGGCCATATGTCAAATCAGAATCTGGACTATCTGAAACTGCTCTCGGAGCGCTATCCCAACGTGGAGTCCTCTGTCCGGGCCATCGTGGATATGAGCGCCATCCTCAAACTGCCCAAGGGCACCGAATACTTTTTCAGCGACCTCCACGGAGAGAACACCGCCTTCATCCAGCTGCTCCGCTCCGCCTCCGGCGTGATCCGGGACAAGATCGACACGGTCTACTCCTTCACTCTCTCGGAGCAGGAGCGCTGTGAGCTGGCCGCCCTGATCGCCCATCCCCACACCTACCTGCAGGAAAAGCGGGAGCGCATGGCCGACTACAAGGCCTGGTCCGCCCTGATCATCCACCGGCTGGTTCAGGTGTGCCGGGAGGTGGCCTCCAAGTACAGCCGCAAGCGGGTGGTGGAAGTCATCAATCCCAAATTCGCCAACATCATCGACGACCTGATCCTCCAGGACCCGATGGTGTCCAACAAGGCGGAGTACTACCGGGAACTCATAGACGCTTCCATCCGCTGCGGTATCGGGGACGGGCTCATCTACTCCATCTGCCGGATGCTCCAGCAGATCGCCGTGGACCAGCTCCACATTCTAGGGGATATCTTTGACCGGGGCCCCCGGGCCGACCTGATTATGGACGAGCTGATGAGCCACCGCAGTGTGGACATCCAATGGGGCAACCACGACATCGAGTGGATCGGCGCCGCGGCAGGCAACCGAGTGTGCATGTTCTCGGTGCTGCGGATCGGCCTGAGCTATAACAACTTCGACTGCCTGGAGGACGGCTACGGCATCAATCTGCGGCCTCTCTCCTCCTTTGCCTCTAAAGTCTACGGGGACGATGAGTGTAAGGTTTTTCGGCCTCACACTCTGGATCAGAACCAATATGACCCGGTGGACACCGCCCTGGCGGCGAAAATGCACAAGGCGGCCGCCATCATTATGTTCAAGCTGGAGGGCCAGCTCATCCGCCGCAGGCCCGACTACGGTTTTGAGGACAGGCTGCTGCTGGACAAGATGGATCTGGCCCGGGGCGTGGTCAACATCGGCGGCCGGGAATATCCCCTGCTGGACACCAACTTCCCCACCCTGGACCCGGCAGACCCCTATGCCCTGACCCGGGAGGAGCAGGACGTGGTGGACGCCATCGCCGCCTCCTTCCTCCACGGGGAGCGGCTGCGGCGGCACATCGACTATCTGGTAGCCAACGGCGGCATGTACAAGGCCTACAACGGCAACCTGCTCTACCACGGCTGCATCCCCATGAACGAGGACGGCTCCTTCGCCCAGCTGGAGGTGGACGGCACCCTCTACTCGGGCAAGGCGCTGCTGGACGCCCTGGAACGGCGGGTACGGGGGAGCTACTACAACGGCAGAGGCACGGACACCGACTTCTACTGGTACCTCTGGATTGGGGCCAAGTCCCCCCTGTTCGGCAAGGAGAAGGTGACCACCTTTGAGCGGTATTTCACCGACGCACCGGAGCTGCGTGAGGAGCCCAAAAATCCCTACTACACCCTGATCGACCGGCCGGGCACCGTGGAGCATATCCTGGAGGAGTTCGGCCTGGACCCGGTCACCAGCCACATCATCAACGGCCACATGCCGGTGAAGCAGGGGGAAAACCCGATCAAGGCCGGCGGGCGGCTCTTCGTCATCGACGGCGGCATCGCCAAATCCTACCGACCCACCACCGGCATCGCCGGCTATACCCTGATCTACAACTCCACAGTCATCAAGCTGGCGGAACACCAGCCCATCCTGGACGAGTCCGGCCAGCACGTCACCACTCGCACCGTCACCCGGGTGGTGGAGACCATGCCCCACCAGATCCTGATGAGCGAGACGGACACCGGGCGGGAGTACCAGGAGAAGATCCGACACCTGGAGGACCTGATCGAACTCTACCGCAACGGCACCCTGCGCCAGCACGCGGATCCGTAATGACACAGCTCCCCCGGCCGGCGCGACCGCGCCGGCCGGGGGAGCTGATTGTTCAGGGCAAGGCCGGAAATATCCTGTAAAGTCAATTTCCTTGTATGCTGTGGAGCAGCCGTTCCCAGAGCTCCAGGCATTTGAAACGGAGCACATAGCCCCCGTCCTCCCCGCCCATCAGACGGACATCCTCCTCGGTCAGGCCGCCGGAGACGGCGGTGTCCTCCCACTCGGAGGCGGGCACCACGCACAGGGAGGGAAAGACCACGCACCACCAGTTTCGCCCCTCCCCGGCCCCGATGCTCACCCGCAGCGCCCGGTAATTGCCCGCCGGGAGGGCGAAGCCGTCATAGGTCTTGGTGGGGAAATAGCTGACATCCAGGGCGGCGGTGACCAGGTCGTCGCCGCCCTCTGCCGCCACCACCGCCTGGCCCGCTGCGGCCAGCTCCTCCAGGTGGTCCTCCAGGATGCCGGCGGCTTGGTCCGCATTCGACGCCCCTTCCACCAGTGCGGCAGCCCGCTCCAGCACCGCGTCCCGCACCCGCAGCTTCAAGGCCTGATCCTCCTCTGAGTCGGAATTGGCGATCACATGCAGCCGCACCATGCGCCCTGCCAGCAGGGCCTGGCGCTGGGTGAGCCAGCCGCAGCAAAACACTGCGGCAGCAAGCATGGCAAGGAAAACAACTTCCCACCTGTGCAGCCGGGTAACCGGCGTATTTAAGTAGGTTTTGACTCGATGAAACATAACAGAGCACCGTCCTCACAGTCGTTCTGACTGCATTGTGGACAGTGCTCTGATCTTTTATACCTGGTTATACGCTGTGGGTCAAAAAAGTCTCCTCATAGCTCTCCTTCAGCCTGGCCCAGGCCGCCTGGGCGTCCTCCTGCCGGTCGAAGATACCGAACACCGTAGGGCCGGTGCCCGACATACAGGCCCCCAGCGCCCCCTGGGAGAGCAGGGTCTGCTTGACCTCCTCGATCAGCGCCCGGCGCGGGGCGGGCAGGGCCTCCTCAAAGACGTTGAACATCCGGCGGCACACCCCCGCCAGGTCCCGCTCTTTCAGGGCCTGTAGCACCCCGGCGGTATCCGGGTGGAAGTGGAGCTTGAGCTGGTCGATCTTGCGGAACAGCTCCGGGGTGGAGACGGAGAAGCCCGGCTTGCAGAGGACGATATGGCAGTCCGGCAGAGGGGTGAGCCGGGTCAGCGTCTCCCCTCGCCCCTCGGCCAGGGCGGTGCAGCCCAGCACGCAGTAGGGCACATCCGACCCCACCTGCGCTCCCAGCCGGGTCAGCTCCTCCTGCGTCAGGCCGGTGGAGAACCATTCGTTCAGGCCTCGGAGCACCGCGGCCCCGTCGCTGCTGCCGCCGGCGGTTCCGGCGCAGACCGGGATGCGCTTGACCAGCTCAACCTGGAGTCCCGCCAGGGACACCCCGGTGTGCTCGGCAAAAACCCGGGCGGCCACGGCGGCGATATTCTTATCTGCGCCGGGCAGAAAGCCCAGATTGTTTGTCAAGGAAAATCCTTGTTCATCTGTCTCCCGCAGGATGACCGTGTCCGCCAGGCTGACCGACTGCATCACCATGCGCAGATCGTGGTAGCCGTCCGGCCGTTTTCCCAGCACATCCAGGGTCAGGTTGATCTTGGCACAGGCCTGCTGGCGCAGTTCTCTCATGGGCACCCGCTCCTCTCCGTCGAAACGCCCAGCCGCCAGAGGGCCCGGCGCGCAATATCTGTTAAGGCATTTTCCTGTTCAGTCCATGGCCCGCCGTACGGCCGCCAGCAGATCCTCGTAGCGCTCATAGGCGGGGATATGGGGATAGGCGGCGCGGATCTCCGGGGCGGTGCGGAACAGGAAGCCCGCCCGGCTGGCCTGGATCATCCCCAGGTCGTTGTAGCTGTCGCCGCTGGCGATGGTCTCGTAGCCGATGGACTGGAGAGCCTTCACCGTGGTCAGCTTGGTCTGGGGGCAGCGCATCCGGTAGCCGGTGATCTCCCCCGCCGGGGACACCTCCAAGGTGTTGCAGAACAGGGTGGGCCAGCCCAGCTTGGCCATCAGCGGCATGGCGAACTGCTCAAAGGTGTCGCTGAGGATGATGACCTGGGTCTCCCGGCGCAGGGCGTCCAGAAAGTCCCGGGCGCCGGGCAGAGGGTCGATGGCGGAGATCACCCGCTGGATCTCTGCCAGCCCTATGCGGTGCTGCCGGAGGATCTCCAGCCGGTAGGCCATCAGCTTGTCATAGTCGGGCTCGTCTCGGGTGGTGCGTTTCAGCTCCGGGATACCGGCGGACTCGGCAAAGGCGATCCAGATCTCCGGCACCAGGACGCCCTCCAGGTCCAGGCAGGTGATGTACATGGGGCTCACTCCTTTTTAATTACTAAAATATGGTTTTTCGTCGGTCTCAACGGTGCTTCAGGAAATGCTCCAACCGCTCCAGGGCGGTGGCCAGATCCTTGATGGAGGCGGCGTAGCAGGCCCGGACAAAGCCCTCGCCACCGGGGCCGAAGGCGCTGCCGGGGATGACCGCCACCTGCTCCGCCTGCAGGAACTCGGTACAGAAGGTGTCGCTGTCCATACCGGTGGAGCGGATGCAGGGGAAGGTGTAGAAGGCCCCCTTGGGCTCAAAGCACTCCAGGCCGATGGCCCGGAAGCCGTCCACCAGGAAGCGGCGGCGGCCGTTATACTCCTCCCGCATGGCGGCGATGTCGTCATCGCCGTTCTGCATGGCCTCGATGGCGGCGTACTGGCTCATGGTGGGGGCGGACATAATGCCGTACTGGTGGAGCTTGACGATCTGCCCCACCAGCTCCCGGGGGCCGCAGAGGTAGCCCAGGCGCCAGCCGGTCATGGAGTAGGCCTTGGAGAAGCCATTGACCACAATGGTGCGCTCGTACATGCCGGGGATGGAGGCGATGGAGACATGGCGCTCCTCCCCATAGGTCAGCTCGGCGTAGATCTCGTCGGAGATCACCAGGATGTTGGTCCCCTCCAGCACCTGGGCGATGGCCTCCAGGTCGCGGCGCTCCATGATGCCGCCGGTGGGGTTGCAGGGATAGGGCAGCACCAGCGCCTTGGTGCGGGGCGTGATGGCCGCCTTCAGCTCCTCGGGGGTGAGGCGGAACTCGTTCTCCACCCGGGTCTCCACATAAACGGGCACGCCGCCGCTCATGGCCGTCAGCGGGCCGTAGCAGACAAAGGAGGGGGTGGGGATGATGACCTCGTCCCCCGGCTCCAGGCAGCAGCGCAGGGCCAGGTCCAGGGCCTCGCTGCCGCCCACGGTGACCAGCACCTGGCTGCCCGGGTCATAGGTGAGCTGGAATCGGCGGTTCATGTACTTGCTGATTTGACGCCGGAGCTCAGAGAGCCCCTTGTTGGGGGTGTATTTGGTGTGCCCCTTCTCCAGGGAGCGGATGCCCTCATTGCGGATATGCCAGGGGGTGACAAAATCCGGCTCCCCAATGCCCAGGGAGATGGCGTCGGGCATCTCCTCCAAAATGTCAAAGAATTTCCGAATGCCGGAGGGGGGCACGTCCTGGATGCGGCGGTTCAGGACAGTGGTATAGTCGATCATACGAAATAGAACCCCTCTTCCTTCTCCTTCTCCCGGTTAAAGATGAGATGATTTTCCTTGTATTTCTTCAGGATAAAGTGGGTGGCGGTGGACTGGACCGCATCGATGGTGGACAGCTTCTGGGTGACAAAGCTGGCCACCTCCCGGAGGGTGCGCCCGGAGATGATGACGGTCATGTCAAAGTCGCCGCTCATCAGATAGCAGGACTCTACCTCTTCGTACTGGTAGATACGCTCAGCTACCCGGTCAAAGCCGTCCCCCAGCTGGGGCTCCACCTTCACCTCGATGAGGGCAGTGACCGCCTCCCGGTCGGTCTTGTCCCAGTCCACCACGGCCTTGTAGCCCACGATGGTGCCGTCCTCCTCCAGGCGCTTGATCTCCGCGTCCACCTTTTCCTCGGATGTGCCGGTCATCGCCGCCAGCTGCTTGTGGGTCAGCGTACAATCGGCCTCAATCAATCGAAGCAACTGTTCCATAGTTGGATCCTCCTGTCTTGACTGCGCTCCGCCCCAAGGGATCGGAACGGCTGATATAGGGTTCATTATAGTTGCTTTGCCACCAAAAAGCAACGCTGTCTTTCCGCGGGACTGACAAAAGAGGGAGACAATACCGGAGAAAAACTTTAAACTTCCTCCAAAAACAGCCCGATCAGCGGATTTTCGTTGTCCTCGGCGTAATACAGGCACAGGGAGGCCCGGTATCCCCCGGTGTCCAGGGGACGGTAGATCAGATTCAGATTGATCTGGGGCTGCCAGATGTCGAACTCGGGCACGATGGCCACACCGGCGTCCCCTATGTGCCGGGCCTGGGCTTCCAGCCCACCATCGGGCAGTTCACTATCCTCTGGAGCCTGCTGCTGGTGGCCTGCCAGGCAGCGCTGCTGCGCCGGAAGTTCCGCCCCATCCAGCTGCTCCAGGCCCCGGCGGCGGCCCTCTTCGGCGTGTTCATAGAGGCAGCCGCCGACGTGGTGATGCTCCCCGGCGAGGCCCGGGCGGCGAATACCCAGGAGACCCTGGCGTCGGATATTCCCGTGCCCACGCTGTAACGCCCATCAGCATAAGCATTTGCTTGGACAGTTTGCCGCAGAGTCCGCCCTGAAGAACTCGTCTTTTTTTGTGAAGGTGCCGATTTTCGCTCCGCCCACTTACACCGCTCTGGGAAGTGTGCTATAGTGAAGGCAAGTGAATCAGCCGAAAACGCAGTGAGACGTACAGAGACAGTGGAGGTCGCAACGAGTTTGCCGAGTTTCCACTGTCTCTTTTTCGGCCTTGCACACGAAAAAAACGATTTTTTGGAGGTATGCGATTATGCCGCAAAACAAACGGGAAAGCCTGATTTACACTGTGCTCATGTGCTTTCTGATGGTGCTCTGGATGAGTTTTTACAACGTCGCCCTACAGCGGGGAGAGCTGTCCCTCGCCGTCTTTCAAGCCGGCTGGCTCGGGTTCCCGCTGGCCTATGTGTGCGGGATGTGCCTGGATTGGTTCCTGGTGGGCCCCCTGGCCAAAGCCTTCGCCTTCCGCTTCCTGGTCAAGCCGGAGAGCCGCCCGCTGAGCAAGATCGTGGCCATCTCCTGCTGCATGGTGGTGGGCATGGTGTGCTTCATGAGCCTTTACGGCGCCCTGGAGGGCTGCTTCCACTCGGGAGCGTGGGGGCTCTGGTTCGTCCGCTGGATGCAGAACATCCCCCGCAACTTCATCATGGCCCTCCCCTTTCAGCTGCTGGTGGCCGGGCCGGTGGTCCGCCGGGTCTTCCGGCTGGCCTTCCCCGAGGGCAAGGTCCTGGCCTGAGCGCAAAACGTGCGGAAAAGCGGCGTGTTTTCACGCTTTTCTCATCATTTTCATCCTGCTGAAATGGGTATCATAATTTTGCACAAATATCATCGGTTTCAGATTTCTATATTTGTACTTTGCCCGCCCATTTTCTCAATACAAATCCCTTGACGCTCCAAATCGGGGTGCTAAAATAATGAGAAAGCAAGGAAGCTCGACCTTTTCTTTCCTTGCTTCGCCGCTTTTTCCGCAAAATCAACCGCCAAGGAGGACCCCCGGTATGGACGAAAAAACACCCGACACCCAGAAGGCCCCCGCGCCTCAGGGCGATCCCAAGCGCCTGACCTATGTCCTGCTGGTGGTATTGATCATCTGCGGGGGAAACGGCATCGGTATCCTTGCCGCCGGACTGATCTGGAAATACACCGGAACAATCGCCGGCGCAATTACCGCTGTTGTGGCAATCACCATTGCCGCCTTCGTCTGCGCGATGGTTCTGGTGGTGCGCCACAACAAAAAATCTCACTGATTAGCCCGGGAACAGGAATTGTTCCGCCCGGCCAGAGGAAGGAAGTGAATCGATTCCATGAATCTTTCCGAGTTTCTTCAGGAAGAGCTGCTGGATGTGACGGTGTTCACCATCCCCATCGGGAAAAACGGCATTCCCATTTCGGAATCCACCGCGGTGTCCTGGATCGTGATGGCGGTCATCATCCTGCTGTGCATCATCCTCGGCTCCAAGCTGCGGGTGGATCACATCTCCAAACGGCAAGCCGCCGCAGAATTCATTGTAACCAAGCTGGAGAGTCTGGTCTCCGGCATCGTAGGGGAAGGCGGTAAAAGCTATGTCCCCTATTTGGTCACGGTTCTGCTGTTTCTGGGCCTGTCCAACATCATGGGCGTGTTCGGCTTTAAGCCGCCCACGAAATCCCTGGTGGTCACCGCCTCCCTTGCAGTGATGAGCATCGTGCTGGTGGAAGTGGCCGGCATCCGCGCCAGGGGCGTCAAGGGATGGCTGCACGCTTTCATCGAACCCATGCCCATCGTAGCTCCGTTCAACATCCTGGATGTGTTCACTCGGCCGCTGTCCCTGTGCATGCGTCTGTTCGGCAATGTTCTGGGCGCCTTTGTCATTATGGAAATTCTGAACCACGTGACCAAGGTGCTGATCCCCACCATTGCCGGCCTTTATTTTGACTTCTTTGACGGCATTCTGCAGGCCTATGTGTTTGTCTGCCTGACCGGTATGTATATCAAAGAGGCCACGGAAATCGGCGAAGCCTGAGCCGCATTTTCATGTTCCGTCCCAAACAAACCAAAAATAAATCATAAAAAAGGAGAATTTATTATGACTGGTACTCTTTTGGCTATTGGCGCCGGCATCGCTGTCATCTGCTGCCTGGGCGCCGGCATCGGCATCGGCATCGCCACCGGCCACGCCTGCGACGCAATCGCCCGTCAGCCCGAGGCCTCCGGCAAGATCAACAGCACCATGATCCTGGGCTGCGCCCTGGCTGAGGCCACCGCTATCTACGGTTTCGTCATCGGCCTGATGATCCTGTTCGTACTCTGATCCCCTTTCACCAGACCCCATCGGAACCCAATAGAAAGCAGGTAACCAAGGTGCTTAGAATCGACATCAATCTGATCTTCACAGTGGTCAATGTCCTCATTCTTTGCCTTGCCGTCCGCATTTTCCTCTGGAAGCCCGTGCACAAGATCATCGAGGAACGTCAGAAGCTCGTGGACGCCTCCCTGGCCGACGCCGCCCAGGCCAAGACCGAGGCCGAGGCCCTGGTGGAGGAGCAGAAGGCCTTCCGCGCCGGCATCGAGGAGGAAAAGGCCGCCGCCCTGGCAGAGGCCAAGAAACAGGCACAGGCAGAGAGCTCCCGCATCGTCGCCGACGCCCACAGCCGGGCGGACACCATCGTGCAGGAGGCCGAGAAAGACGCCCAGAACCGCAAGGAGGAGATCCTCCGGCAGGCCCAGGGCGAGATCACCGAGATCATCGTGGCCGCCACCGCCAAGGTGGCCGGCGTGCCCGTCGGCGGAGACAGCGACCTCTACGACGAGTTTTTGAAGAAGGCGGGGGAGGATCATGAGTAAGACCGCCCGGGAATACGCCGAGCAGTGCTTCGGCCTGGGGGTGCCCAAGAGCGCCCTGGCGGACACCCTGGCCATCTTCAGCGACGTGCCCGTGCTCCGGAACCAGCTCGGCGAACCCACCTTCCCCCTGGAGCGCAAGAACGACATCATCAACCGGATCTTCCCTCAGGCCGCCCGGGATCTGCTCAAACTGCTGTGCGCCGACGGCCAAATGGAGCTGTTTGACGAGATCTGCCAGGTCTATCAGACTATGGAGCGGAAAACCACCGGCAAGTTTTATGTCACCCTCCGCTATGTCACCCCTCCCTCCGACCGCCAGCTGGAGGACATCAGGAAGTTCATCGCCCATCGCTACGGCGAGGAGGAGAACATCATCTTTGAGATGGTGGAGGACGCCTCTCTGGTCAGCGGCTTCAAGCTGACTGCGGGCAATGAGGAGTATGACTGGAGCGCCAAGGGCCGCCTGGCCCAGCTGGAGCAGAAACTGACCGGCCTGAAGGCCGCCAGCACCCAGGGCATCATCTCCATCCTCCGTTCGGAGGTAGAGGTCTTCAATCTGGCTGCTCAGTCCCAGGAGATCGGCACCGTCCAGTCTGTGGGCGACGGCATCGCCGTCATCGACGGCATTGACCACGCCGCCTACGGCGAGATCGTCATCTTTGACTGCGGCCTGAAGGGCATGGTCCAGGACGTGCGCCGGGACAGCATCGGCGTCATCCTCTTCGGCAACGACATGGAGGTCAAGGAGGGCAGCCGGGTGGTCCGCACCGGCAAGAACGCCGGCATCCCCGTGGGCGACGCCATGCTGGGCCGGGTGGTGGACGCCCTGGGCGCCCCCATCGACGGACTGGGCGACATCAAGGCCGACGACTACCGCCCGGTGGAGCACAAGGCCCCCGGCGTCATCGCCCGGAAAGAGGTCAATGTGCCCCTGCAGACCGGCATTCTGGCCATCGACTCCATGTTCCCCATCGGCCGGGGCCAGCGTGAGCTGATCATCGGCGACCGTCAGACCGGCAAGACCGCCCTGGCGGTGGACACCATCCTGAACCAGAAGGGCAACGGGGTGATCTGCATCTATGTAGCCATCGGCCAGAAGGCCTCCACCGTGGCCCAGATCGTCAACACCCTGAAGCAGCACGGCGCCCTGGAGTACTCCATCGTGGTCGCCGCCACCGCCTCGGACTCCGCCACCCTGCAGTATATCGCCCCCTACTCCGGCGCCGCCATCGGCGAGCACTTCATGGACCAGGGAAAAGACGTGCTCATCATCTATGACGACCTGAGCAAACACGCCCAGGCCTACCGCGCGATCTCCCTGCTGCTCAAGCGCCCCCCGGGACGGGAGGCCTATCCCGGCGACGTGTTCTATCTCCACTCCCGTCTGCTGGAGCGGGCCTGCCGCCGTGACGAGAAGTTCGGCGGAGGCTCCATGACCGCCCTGCCCATCATCGAGACCCAGGCCGGCGACGTGTCTGCCTATATCCCCACCAACGTCATCTCCATCACCGACGGCCAGATCTTCCTGGAAACCGAGCTCTTCCACTCCGGCCAGCGCCCCGCCGTCAACGTGGGCCTGTCCGTGTCCCGTGTGGGCGGCAAGGCCCAGACCAAAGCCATGAAGACCGTGTCGGGCACCCTGCGCATCGACCTGGCCCAGTACCGGGAGATGGAGTCCTTCACCCAGTTCAGCTCCGACCTGGACGAGGCCACCCGCACCATGCTGGACTACGGCAAGAGCCTCTATCAGCTGCTCAAGCAGCCCCTCTATCACCCCATGAGCGTGGCCAAGCAGGTGATACTGCTCTGCGCCGCCAACGACCGGCTGCTGGTGGACGTGCCCGCCGGAGAGATGGAGCAGTTCAAGGACGGGCTGTACGACTTCATACAGACCGAGCACCCGGAGATCTGCCAGGAGATCGCCGACACCGGCGCCCTCTCCGACGACCTGAAGGAGCGCATCCTCAGCGCCGCCCGGCAGTACAAGAGCAGGTGATCTCATGGAGAGCCTGAGAGACATCCGCAACCGGATCAACAGCGTGCAGAAGACCATGAAGATCACCAACGCAATGTACCTCATGGCCTCCTCCAAGCTGAAGAAAGCCCGGAAGGATCTGGAGGCCACCGAACCCTATTTTGAGTCCCTCCAGCGGGCCATCGCCAAGATCATCCTGCACACCGACCTGTCCAACGAGCGCTTTTTCGCCACCGACAAGGTCATCCCCGAGCAGGAGGTGCGCCAGGGCTATATCATCATCACCTCCGACCGGGGGCTGGCAGGCGCCTACAACCACAATGTCTGCCGCCTGGCCGAGGAGGAGCTGAAGCGCCATCCTCAGTCCATCCTGTTCTGCATCGGGCAGGCCGGCCACAGCTATTTCAACCGGCACCCGGAGCTGTCCTTCCGCATGGACGAGGCCTACTGCTACTCCGCCGGCACCCCCAGCCTGTGGCGGGCCAGAGATATGGCCGACCATATCATCGAGCTGTTCCTGTCGGGGGAACTGGATGAAGTCCATGTGATCTACACCAAAATGCAGAACGCCCTGCTGACCACCACCGAGTCCATTCAGCTGCTCCCCCTGCGTGGCGAGCTGTTCCCCTCCAACAAGGTGGTGGAGACCGAGGTTTATGTGGAGACCTTCGACCCCTCCCCTTCCGCCGTGCTGCGGAAGGTCGTCCCCAATTTTGTCAAAGGCATACTCTACGGCACCATGGTAGAGTCCTATGCCGCCGAGCAGAACGCCCGTATGTCTGCCATGAACAGCGCCACGGAAAACGCCAAGGAGATCGTCAGCAGCCTCTCCCTGGAGTACAACCGGATCCGCCAGGCAGCCATCACCACCGAGATCACCGAGGTGGTCTCCGGCGCCTCTGCACAAAAATAACAGGAGGTACCATGAAGCAAGGAAAAATCTCACAGGTCATCGGGCCTGTCGTGGACGTCGCCTTTGACGGCGACTACCTCCCCCGCATCAAAGAGGCCCTGACCGTCCAGGTGCAGGGGAAAACCCTGGTCATGGAGGTGGCCAAGCACATGGGCGGCCATGTGGTCCGCTGCATCCTGCTGGACGGCGCCGAGGGCCTGTCCCGGGACATGGCCGTCACCCCCACCGGCGACTCCATCACCGTCCCTGTGGGCGACGTCACCCTGGGGCGCATGTTCAACGTGCTGGGAGAGCCCATCGACGACGGCCCCGAGATCCCCGCCAACATCCAGCGCTGGGCCATCCACCGCAGCGCCCCCTCCTTCGCCGACCAGAGCCCGGCGGTACAAATCCTGGAGACCGGCATCAAGGTCATCGATCTGCTCTGCCCCTACGCCAAGGGCGGCAAGATCGGCCTGTTCGGCGGCGCCGGCGTGGGCAAGACCGTGCTGATCCAGGAGCTGATCACCAATGTGGCCCAGGAGCATGGCGGCTACTCCATCTTCACCGGCGTGGGCGAGCGCACCCGGGAGGGCAACGACCTCTGGACCGAGATGACCGAGTCCGGCGTCATTGAAAAGACCGCCCTGGTCTTCGGCCAGATGAACGAGCCCCCCGGAGCCCGTATGCGGGTGGCCATGAGCGGCCTGACCATGGCCGAGTACTTCCGGGATGTGGATCACCAGGACGTGCTGCTGTTCATCGACAACATCTTCCGCTACCTCCAGGCCGGCAGCGAGGTGTCCGCCCTGCTGGGCCGGATGCCCTCCGCCGTGGGCTATCAGCCCACCCTGGCCAACGACATGGGCGAGCTGGAGGAGCGCATCGCCTCCACCAAGAACGGCTCCATCACCTCGGTCCAGGCGGTCTACGTCCCCGCCGACGACCTGACCGACCCGGCCCCGGCCACCACCTTCGCCCATCTGGACGCCACCACGGTGCTCAGCCGTAAGATCGCCGAGCAGGGCCTCTATCCCGCCGTCGATCCGCTGCAGTCCACCTCCCGCATCCTGGAGGCCGACGTGGTGGGCGAGGAGCACTACAATGTGGCCCGGCAGGTCCAGGCCGTGCTCCAGCGCTACGAGGAGCTGCAGGACATCATTGCCATCCTGGGCATGGAGGAGCTGGACGAGGACGACAAGCTGACCGTCAGCCGGGCCCGGAAGATCCAGCGCTTCCTCTCCCAGCCCTTCCATGTGGCCGAGAACTTCACCGGCGTCCCCGGCGTCTATGTCCCCGTGGAGGAGACAGTGGCCGGCTTCAAGGCCATCGTCATCGGCGAGATGGACGACTATCCCGAGATGGCCTTCTTCAACGTGGGCACCATCGCCGACGTGAAGAAAAAGGCGGAAACGCTGGCCGCTCAGGAATGAGCTTGCGGGGTGTGGCATGAAGACATTTAATCTGCGGATCTCGGCCATCCGCCGGGATTTCTACACCGGGCCCTGCGAGTCCCTGGTGTTCACCACCCTGGACGGCATGGTGGGCATCCTGGCCGGCCACGTCCCCACCGTCTATGCCGTCACCGCCGGGGAACTCCGTTTCACCATCAATGGAGAGACCCAGGTGCTGGCTGTGGGAAACGGGATGGCCCGGGTGGCCGGGGACAAGGTCACCATCCTGGTGGACTTCGCCGAGCTGGCCTCGGAGATCGACGCCGTCCGGGCCCGGGACGCCAAGGAGCGGGCCGAGGCACGGATCCAGGCCCACAAGGACGCCCATACCGTGGCACGGGCTGAGGCGGCCCTGAGCCGGGCCATGGCCCGGCTCAAAGTGGCCCAGAAGGCCAACCATCAGAAGATGTAAACGGGGACCCAGACGGCCCGCGGCAGATGCCGCGGGCCGTCTTTCGTCCTATGTCCGGGATAGGCTGCCGCTTTCCTTTTGGCGCTCCCTGTGCTATAATAGGGAAAAGACCGGCCCATGGCCCAGATCCATCCAACCATTGGTTCTCGCCGGGAAACTTGCGGGTAAGGAGCGTAACGTCTATGTCGGAGTCCAATCAAATGTCCATGCAGGAAGCCCTGCGTTTATTTGCCCAACGGGTGCCGGTGGAGGCCCCCAACACCTTCAGCGGCTGGATGCAGCCGGAGCTGGAGTCCTGCGATGAGCAGGCAAAGTCCCTGACCTTCTCCTTCGAGACCCGGGAATGGATGAGCAACCCGGGCGGCGCTGTCCACGGCGGCGTCATCGCCGAGGCCATCAGCATAAGCGTCAACGCCCTGGCCTGCTACTATGCCGGCATGAAGCAGAATCCCTGCATCTCCCTGCAGCTCTGTTATCCCCGACCCGGCCTGATCGGCGAGCGGATCTATGTCCGGGCCACCGCGGTCCATGCGGGCAAAAATATGGCCTATGTCAGCGCGGTGGCCTGGCAGAAGGGGCGTGAGGACAAACCCTTTGCCACCGGCACCGGGGTGCATTACACCGCCGCAGCCATGGAGGAGAGCTGATCTGCTCCGGCAAGGCCTCCAACGCCGGCGGCGTGGCCGCCTCCGGCCTGAAGATGAGCCAGAACGCCGAGCACCTGAGTCTGTATCACAGCAAAAAAGAAGGGGCGCCTGCTGTGCCCCTTCTTCCTCTGTTCTGATAGTCAAATGTAATTGCGGGGGTTCACATACTCCCCGTCCTCGATCACGCCGAAGTGCAGGTGGGGACCGGTGGAGATGCCGGTGCTGCCCACCGCGGCGATGGTCTCGCCCTGGCTGACGGAGTCGCCCTCGCTGACGTAGACGGCGCTGCAGTGCATATACACCGTGCTGACGCCGCTGCCGTGGGAAATGATCACATAATTGCCCCGGGAGGCGTTGTAGCCTGCCTCAGTCACGGTGCCGCTGGCCGCCGCGTAGATGGGGGCGCCGCTGGAGGCACCGATGTCGATCCCCTTGTGGGAGGAGGAGGCGCCCGCCGTCGGGCTGCTCCGGTAGCCGAAGTTGGAGGTGATCCGGGTGCTGTTGGTGGGCCAGATCATGCTGATCCTGCCCGAGCCGGAGCTGCCGCCGCTGTTTGCGGCAGCCTCCTGCCGTTCCGCCTCCGCCTTTTCGGCGGCCACCTGGGCGTCATATGCTTCCTGCGCTTGGGCAATCTGCTCGTCCAGGTCGGCGGCCTGGGCAGTGATCTCAGCCAGCTGGCTCTCATAGACGTCGGCCTGGCTGTTGATGTCCGCAATGGCCGCGTCCACTGCCGCCTCATTGGCCTCCAGGGCAGTCTGCTGTTCCGCCAGGGCGTCCCTGGCCGCCTGCTGCTCCGCCTGGCTGGTCTCCAGCTCGGCCTTGGCGTCGGCCACCGCCTGGCGGGCCTCACTCAGCCCCTGTACGATCTGGTAGTCATAATCCACCATCGCGCTGACAAAGCTGAGCCGGTCCAGCAGATCGGTAAAACTGGAGGAGCCGAAGAGGATGGACCAATAGCTCACCGTACCCTGCTCCTCCATGTCCCGGAACCGGGCGCAGAGCAGGGCGTAGTACTCGGCCTCTTCCGCCTGGGCCTGCTCCAGCTCCACCTGCTTGTCGGCGATCTGGGCGTCGTACTCCGCAATCAGCGACTCGGTGGTGCGGATCTGGGTGGAGATGACCGAGATCTGCTGCTCCAGCAGCGCCTTCTCCTCCAGCTTGGAGTTGGCCTGGTCCTCCAGCTCCTCCAGCTGTCTCTGGAGGGAACTCTCCTGATCGGCCAACTCGCTGGCCTGGCTCTTCAGGCTGTCCAGCTGCTCCGTGCTGGCCGCCCGGGCCGTGCCGGCAAAGCCAAACAGCAGAGCCGCCGCGGTCAGAACTGCCAGCAGGCCGGAAAGATAACGCAGCAGACGCACATGTTTTCCCACTCCGGTCCTCCCGCTCATCAGAAAAATCCCTCCTTTTAATGGTATGTATATACAAATGCCTTCATCCGCTCCGGCGCGCTCAGAGCGCCTGGATGAAAATCTGGAGCACAATGGGCACCAACAGCAGCAGCGCCATGGCTCCGGCCATTGCGGCCACCAGGATTCTGCGCCTGTCCCAGGCGTATTTGTTGTGTTTCTTCTTGTTCAAAACCTCGTCCTCCGCATCAGACCTGGAGATACTTCCGAATGGTGAACAGGCTGCCGCAGACGCCCACGATCAGGCCCACTCCGGCGAAGATGCCGCCCATAATCGGGGCCACCCGGATAAAGGGGATCATATTCACCAGCTGATCCATGCCGACAGAGCCCCGGATGGCGTTGATGAGCAGTTCATAGATGCCCCACTGGCAGGCAAAGCCGATGATGGCGCTGGCCAGGCCCAGCACGATACCCTCAATGACGAAGGGCATCCGAATAAACCCGTTGGTGGCGCCGCACATCTTCATGATGGCGATCTCCTCCTGCCGGGACAGGGTGGCCAGCTTGATGGCGTTGGAGATGATGAACAGGGAGATCACCAGCAGCACCGCCACCATGCCGATGGTCACCACTGTGACCACGTTGCGCACGCTGATAAAGCCGTTGGCCACGTCCAGGGCGGCGGAGTAGTCGGCGATGCCCTCCACCTGCATCACGTCATCGATGGTCTGGGACAACAGGCTGATATCCACCACGCTGATGGAATAGCGGTGCCGCAGCACCGAGGCGGGCAGGCTGGCATAGAGATCCTCGTCCGCCCCCAGCTCTGCCAGATAGGAGTCCATGGCCTCCTCCGCGCTGATGAAGGTGACCTGGGCCACATTGTCGATTGCCTCGATCTGGGACTGGAGGGCCCGGGCCTGATCCTCGGCGAGGGTGTCGTCCACATAGGCCAGGAACTCGTTTTCCGCCATCAGGCTGTCCAGGTTGTACTGGATATTGGCCGCCACCAGCGAAAAACTTCCGGTGATCAGCAGGCAGGCGGCGATGATGGTGATGGCGGCGATGGACATAAAACCGTGGTTGAACAGCCCCTGGAAGCCCTCCTGCACATAATAGCCGAAATTATGGCTCTTTCTTCTCTTCTTCGTCTTCATCTGGGTTCTCATAGATGTAAAATCCGTCCTCCTCGTCGCCGACGACCACACCGTCCTGAATATGGATCACGCGCTTGTTGAAATGGTTGACCAGGGCCTTTTCGTGAGTGACCACCAGCATGGTGGTGCCCAGAGCATTGATCCGCTCCAGCAGGGTCATGATCTCCAGGGAGCGGTCCGGGTCCAGGTTGCCGGTGGGCTCGTCGGCAATAATGGTGCTGGGGTTGTTCACCAGCGCCCGGGCGATGGCCACCCGTTGCTGCTCACCGCCGGAGAGTTCGCTGGGATAGCTGTTGATCTTGTCCTCCAGCCCCACCAGCTCCAGCACATACGGAATCCGGCGGCGCATCTCCCGGGGGGATGCCCCGATGATCCGCATGATGAAGGACATGTTTTCAAACACGGTCTTGTGCCCGATCAGGCGGAAGTCCTGGAACACAATGCCCAGGCTCCGGCGCAGATAGGGCACCTGCCGGGGGCGGATGGTATTCAAATTGTATCCGTTTACCATCAGGCTGCCGCCGGTGATGGGCTCCTCCGCCGTGAGCAGGCTGAGGATGGTGCTCTTGCCCGCCCCGGAGGGGCCTACCAGGAAGGCGAATTCCCCGTCCTTCAGCTCAAAGGACAGGCCCTTCAGCGCCTGGGTCCCATTGGGATAGGTCTTCTTCACATTACTGAAACGAATCATATAGTCCCCTCGTAATATCAACTGGCTGTAATCTCCAAATACAGTGATTATTATACATGTTCGATGCAGTTATGTCAATTTAATTTCAAACCTTCACAAATAATGACAAAATGCGACGGCGCCGGAAAACCAGCGCCGTCACAGGGAAAATATATGGTTTTGGGGCAGCGCCCGGCGCCGTGGGACGGGCGGGGGAACGTCACAGGTCAATGCCCCGGGAGGTGAGGTATTTCTTGACCATCAGCGCCACCTTGAAGGTGATGGCGTCGTCAAACTCCCGCAGGTCCAGGCCGGTGAGCTTCTTAATCTTCTCCAGCCGGTACACCAGGGTGTTCCGGTGGACGAAGAGCTTCCGGGCGGTCTCAGAGACGTTCAGGTTGTTCTCAAAGAACTTGTTGATGGTGAACAGGGTCTCCTGATCCAGGGAGTCGATGGGGTTCTTCTTGAAAACCTCCTGGAGGAACATCTCACACAGGGTAGTGGGCAGCTGGTAGATCAGCCGGCCGATGCCCAGGTTCTCATAGTTGATGACGCTGCGCTCGGTCTCAAAAACCTTGCCCACCTCGATGGCCATCTGGGCCTCCTGGTAGGCCCGGGCCAGATCCCGGACGTGGCTGACGATCGTGCCGATGCCGATGACCACCTTGATCTTCAGCTCGGTGGAGACGGTCTCCTCAATCCCCTTGGCGAGCTGGTACAGGTCCTTGGCGCTGGTGGTCTCGCTGACCTGTTTTACCAGGGCCATGTCGGTCTCGCTGATGGAGATCACATAATCGGTCTGCCGGTCCGGGTAAAGGCCCTGGATCACGTCGATGACGGACACGTCCACGCTGCCCTCCTGGCGGATCAGGAAAACCGCCCGGGGCACTTCGGAGACAAAGTGAAGCTCCTTGGCCCGCAGGTAGATGTCCCCCAGCAAAATATTGTCCGAGAGGATGCTCTTGACAAAGGCCGCCTTATCGTGCTTCTCCTCAAAATAGGTCTTGGCGCCGTTGAGGGCCACGGCGGCCATGGAACAGATGGTGCCGGCCAGGTCATCCTCGCCGGAGGTGAACACGGCGTAGTCGAACTGGACCCCCAGGCCGTTCAACGTCTTGAATGTATTCCCGTTCTGGACGACCAAGCCCCCGTGCTCCGCGGAGATGGCCTCCACGGAATTGGGCAAGGTCTCGCCAATGCGGGAAAGCTCGCTGCAGGCCACCACAGCGCCGTTGGCGTCGATGACGCCGATGGTGCGGCTGGTGCTATCTTTCAGCTGCAGGACAACGCTCTGAAATACGCGGCTGGACATGTTTGCTCCTTTCTCCCGGTTGAAACCTGTTCGGATTGTTCACTCTCTCCAAAGTAAGATTTATTCTATCATCTCTTCTAGGCTTTTTCAATAGCATTTTCACTATTTTTTGTATAAAATGACGAACTCAACACCGTTTCTTTCAGCCGATTCAGCTCAGAGGCGGTCAGCGGCCGGAATTCCCCCGGCGCCAGGGCCGGATCCAGCTCCAGCGGGCCCATGGCGATCCGCTTCAGGGCCAGGACGGGCTTGCCCCGCTGGGAGAGCATCCGCTTGACCTGGTGGAATTTCCCCTCCCGGAGGGTCACCCGGCATTCGCCGGGGCCCAGGCTCTCCAGTCCGGCGGGCAGGCAGCGCTCCCCGTCCCCCAGCACCATGCCGGCGGCGAAGGCGGCCGCGTCCGCCCCGTCCACCTCCCCGTCGATCCGGGCCAGATACACCTTGTCCACGTGGTAGCGGGGGGAGAGCAGCCGGTGGGCGAGCGCCCCGTCATCGGTGAGCAGCAGCAGCCCCTCGGTGTCCTTGTCCAGCCGGCCCACCGGGAACAGATCCCGGTACTCCGGGGGGAGCAGGTCCAGCACCGTCTTCTGCCGCCGGTCCTCGGTGGCGGTCAGCACCCCGGCGGGCTTGTGGAGCATGAGATAGCGGTGCTCCGCCCAGTCCACCCCCTGGCCGTCCACCACCACCCGGACCGCGGCGGGGTCCACCTTCCGCTCACCGGAGCGCTCCACCGCGCCGTCCACCGTCACCCGGCCCTGGCGCAGCAGTTGTTTGGCCTCCTTCCGGCTCCACCGGCCGGTGTCCGCAAGCAGTTTGTCCAGCCGCAGGATCTTCTCCATGCCGTTCCTCCTTTTCAGGTTCTGTCCGCCGCCCCGGCCGCATAAGTTCAACTGAGAGGTGGACGAGATGCTGATTTTGACTGTAAAAGTTCCCCCGCGCAGGACGCGTCTGGCCGCCGGCGCCATCGCCCTGGCGCTGGCAGTGGGCGTGCTGGCCCTGGCCGCCCTGGGCGGCAGGGCCTCCAGCGCCATGGCCCCGGAGGACGACGCGCTGATCCGCTGCCTGGACTGCCTGGAGGGCTTCGGCTGGGAGGTGGCGGAGACGCCGGTCAGCACCGAGGAAGGCATCCTGAGCACCGAGCTGAGCCAGGACTATCTGGATTTGCAGCGCCAGGCCGGCTTCGACCTGACCGACGATCTGGGGACTCAGATCACCCGCTACACCTTTGAGATCCTCAACTATCCCACCGGAGAGACCGGGGTTTTGGCCGACCTGCTGGTCCGGGACGGGACGGTCATCGGCGGCGATGTGCGCACCAGCGGCCTGGACGGCTTTCTACACAGCCTGAACCGGCCGGCAGAGGAAAGTGACTTTTGAAAACAGCGGCGCAGTTCTGGACAGAACTGCGCCGCTTGCCGTCTCTCTCAGCCGCTGCAAGGGCGGTGGGATTTACTCGATGGAGATCAGATAGTAGTAGACAGGCTGTCCGCCGGGGACAATGGCCACCTCCGCCTCGGGGCACCCGGCGGCAAAGATCCGCTCCGCCGCCTCGGCCTGTTCCTCGGTGACGTCCTCGCCGTAAAACAGGGTGACGAACTCCGCCCCCGCCTCCTTGGCCGCGCCGGCCAGGGCGGTGAGCATGTCCTCCACTGCGGTGGAGGTGCCGTAGAGCTTGCCGTCCAGCAGGGCCAGATAGTCCCCCTCCTTGATGTCAAAGCCATCCAGATCGGAGTTCCGGGCGGCGTAGGTGATCTGGGCGGTCTTGACATGGCGGGCGGCCTCAGTCATGGCCCGGGTGAGGGCCTCCTCTTCCTCCTCCAAATCCACCGCCATCATGGCGGCAATGCCCTCGGGGACGGTCTTGGTCTCGATGACCACCACATGCTTGGACCGGGAAAGGGGAATGCTCTGCTGGGCCGCCATGATGATGTTCTTGTTGTTGGGCAGCACGAACACGGTCTCCGCCGGGGTGGCGTTGATGACCCGGAGCAGGTCCTCGGTGGCCGGGTTCATGGTCTGACCGCCGGACACCATGCCGTCCACCCCCAGGTCCCGGAAGACCGTCTCCAGCCCACCGCCGGCGCACACCGCCACGAAGCCGTAGCGCTTCTCGTTGGGGGCGACGGCGCTGTCCTGACCCTCGCCGGCCTCCAGCTCCGCCTCGATCTGCTCCAGATCGTCGGTGCTCTGGGCCTTCCGGCCGGCAGCCAGGGCCTCCTGCTGGGTGCGCATATTCTCGATTTTGGCCAGCTCCAGGGTGCCGTATTTCTGGGACTCGGTCAGGGCGTCTCCGGGGATGTTGGTGTGAACATGGACCTTGAAGGACTCGTCGTCCTCGCCGATGACCAGGCTGTCGCCGATGCCGTCCAGATAGGCCCGCAGGGGGGTCAGATCCACGTCAGGGGTGCGCTTGCGCACGATATAGACCGTATCAAAGGCGAAGGCGGTGTCCTGGGCGCCGAATTCCGCGAAATCCGCCTTCTCCCGGGCGGCGGAGGCGGGTTCCTCCCCGCCCTCGGGCAGCTCCTCCCCCAGCAGGCAGGAGAGCATGCCCCCCAGGATGACCAGAAAGCCCTTGCCGCCGGCGTCCACCACGCCCGCCTTTTTCAGTACCGGGTTCTGATTGACCGTGTCCGCCAGAGCCTCCCGGCCCCGCTGGATGGTCTGCTCCAGCACATACTGGAAGGCGGTGTTCTCCATGCCGGCCTCGGCCGCCCGCTCCGCCGCCAGGCGGGAGACGGTGAGGATGGTGCCCTCGGCGGGCTTCATCACCGCGCCGTAGGCGGCGGAGACCCCCTCGGACAGGGCGGCGGCGAAGTCCACGCCGTCCATCTTGTCCTTCTCCTTCAGCTCCCGGGCAATGCCCCGGAACAGCAGGGACAGGATGACGCCGGAATTGCCCCGGGCGCCCCGGAGCAGCGCGGAGGCGGCCACAGAGGCCACCTCCCCCACCCCCTCTGCCGGCTTGGAGGCCAGGGCGGTAACGGCGGCGCCGATGGTCAGGCTCATATTGGTGCCTGTATCGCCGTCGGGCACGGGAAACACATTCAAATCGTTGATGGACTGCTTCTCCGCCTGGATGACGGAGGCGCCATACCGGATCATATTCCGAAACAATTCCCCGTCGATGATATCAATCATATTATGTTTCTTCCTTTCAGCGCGGCGTCCGGCGCCCGTTTCCTGTTGGCTGAGACGCGGCGCTCAGCTGAACGAAATGGAGTCAATATAGATCTCGACGCTTCTGACCTCAACGCCGGTAAACTGCTTGACCTTGTAGGACACCTCATTGGTGATGGAACTGCTGATGGCGGCGATGTTCACACCGCTGTCCACAATGATGTGCAGGTCGATGGTGACGCTGGCGTCCTCATTGGCGGTCACCTTGACGCCCTTGGCCATGGACTCACGCCGGAGCAGGTGGACCAGGCCGTCGGTCTTGGAGCGCACGGCCATTCCCTTGACGCCAAAGCAGCTGGTGGCGACGGCGCCGGCGATCTGGGTGAACACGTCATTGCTGATGACGAGATTGCCTCTTTCCATCTGGATCTTCATCCCGGAGCACTTCCCTTCCGCGCCGGGGGCCGGCGCACACTTTCTCGCAAGAAATACAGTTCTATTTTATTCTATTGCGGCCAAAAATACAAGGGGAAATGTAGTTTCTCCCGCCCCGGCCCGGCTCATACCCCCTCCAGCGCCGGCAGCAGGGCGCTCAGCTCGGAAAAGGCGTGGATGGTCCGCCAGGGTGCGGCCACCTCCCCCAGGCCATAGGCGGCGTAGATCATGGGCACCCCTGCCTCGGCGCAGGCGTCGGCATCCCCCTGGGTGTCCCCCACATAGACCGGGGCGGACAGGCCATAGCGGCGGCACAGGGTGACAAGGTTTTTCCCTTTTCCCTCTCCTGTGTCCCCGTAGCTCAGGTGTCCGGAAAAAACCTGCCCCAGGCCGGTGGTCTTGAGCATGACCTCGATATAACCTGTCTGGCAGTTGGAGACGATGTAGAGGGGCCAGCGGCGGCTCAGCTCCGCCAGCGTCTCCTCCACCCCCGGGTAAAGGGTGCCCGGCTCGTGCTCCAGCCAGTCGTTCTCCTCCCGGAAGATCTGCTCCCCCAGGCGCAGCCGCTCCTCCGGCGGCCGGTCGGGGAGCAGCACCTGGACAATCACATCCATGGTCCTGCCGAAAAACTGTCCCAGATATTCCGGTGTAAAGCCGCTTGACTTGCCGGTCATTTTTTCAAGGCTGTGGTTCCAGGCGCGGGCCACCGGGATGCGGGAATCCCAAAGGGTGCCGTCCACATCGAAAATAACAGCGTCCATCGCGCACGCACTCCTTTCCAAGGTGCGGAAAACGGCCGCCGGAGGGCAGCCGTTTTCCCGGTGTCAGGCCCTGGCGGGGCCGATCACTTGAAGTACTCCGCGCCGGACTCAAAGAGGGGCATGTGCTTGTCTCCGGGGATATTCAGGCCCACATAGGCGCCGCAGCGCTCGGTGTGGCCCATCTTGCCGAAGACCCGGCCATCGGGGCTGAAGATGCCCTCGATGGCGTTCATGGAGCCGTTGGGGTTGGCGGAGATGTCCATGGTGGGGTTGCCGTACAGGTCCACGTACTGGGTGGCCACCTGGCCGTTCTCGATGAGCTTGGCCATGATCTCCGCCGGGGCCACAAAGCGGCCCTCGCCGTGGGAGATGGGCACGGTGTAGAGGTCGTTGACCTCCGCCTTCAGCATCCAGGGGCTCTTCACCGAAGCCACCCGGGTGGTGACATACCGGGACTGGTGGCGGCCGATCAGGTTGAAGGTCAGGGTGGGGCAGTTCTCGTCC
>CAZAIF010000011.1:0-23953 GCA_964485125.1 uncultured Oscillospiraceae bacterium
CCGGCCTGTCTGTATAGCGTACCCCGGCAATTGGGACCGTCTCCGGGCATGGGCGCCCCTCAAAACCAGCGGGGCTTCTCCTCCCGGAAGCGGGGTTCCTCCCCGCCCTGATAGGGGTCGTAGCGGTCCAGGTTGCAGCCGAACTCCTGGAGAAAGGCGATCTGCCCCTCCCCTGTCCAGCGGATCAGGGACATCCCGTCAAAGGCCTCCACGGCGCCATCGGCCATCTGGTTGCGGAAGCACCACTCCACCACGGTCTGATCCCCCCGGTGGAAGAACTGCCGGATGTCCCACTGCAGGACCGTCCCCCGGGTGTTCCACTCCTCAAACCAGTGCCTGATCTGGGCGCTGCCGTGGTACTCCGGGCCCCAGCTCTCGATATAGACCGCCTCCGGGGCGAACAGCCGGGAGATGCCACGGTCCGCCTTGTCCAGCCACATGCCGAACCACAGCCGGATCTTCCGCTCCCGGTTCTCCAGGACCGGCCGCCCCTCTCCCGGACGCTCCTCCGGGCGGGCGGGGCAGGGAGCGCTCACTGGGCTGCCTCCAGCAGCTGGCGGGTGTAGGGGTGCTGGGGATGGGCGAAGAGCTCATCCACCGTGTTCTGCTCCACGATGGCCCCATCCTTCATCACCAGCACCCGGCTGCAGATCTGATAGACCACATTCAGGTCATGGCTGATGAAGAGGTAGCTCAGATCATATTCTTTCTTCAGCTCCACCAGCAGCTCCAGGATCTGGACCTGGATGGTCACATCCAGGGCGGATACCGGCTCGTCGGCGATGACCAGGCCGGGCCGGGTGATGACGGCGGCGGCGATGCTGACCCGCTGGCGCTGGCCGCCGGAGAGCTCGTGGGGGCGGCGCCGGGCGTACTCCGGCCCCAGGCCCACCCGCTCCAGCATGTCCGCCACCGCCTGCCGGCGCTCACGGGGGGTGAGCTTGCCCTGGATGCGCAGGGGCTCCTCCAGGATCCAGCCCACGCTCCGGGCCGGGTTCAGGCTGCTGTAGGGGTCCTGGAACACCATCTGGGGGCGCTGGGTGCGGTGGATGATCTCTCCCTCGTAGTCCCCGATCATCCCCAGGATGGTCCGGGACAGGGTGGTTTTGCCGCAGCCGCTCTCCCCCACCAGGCCCAGGATCTCCCCCTGGCCGATCTGGAAGTTGATGTCGTGGAGCACCTGGCGGCGCCTGCCCTTCTGGCCGGGCAGGGTGCGGCCCTCCTGATAGTAGCTGTTCAGGTGCCGCACCTCCAGCACCGCGTCTTCCGCCATAGCGTTCCCTCCTCTGACGGGCCGCCCCGCCGGGGCGGCCCCATGTCGTCTCATCCGGTCAGATCAGCTTTCTGTCCCGGGTGGGGATGGCGGCGATGAGCCGCCGGGTGTATTCGGCCTGGGGGGCACGGAAGATGTCCTCCACCTGCCCCTCCTCCACGATCTTCCCCCGCTGCATCACCGCCACCCGGGTGCACAGCTTGCGCACCACCTGGAGGTTGTGGCTGATGAACAGGATGGCCATGTGGTTCTCCCGGTTGAGCTTGCGCAGCAGGGCCAGGATCTGGGCCTGGATGGTCACGTCCAGGGCGGTGGTGGGCTCGTCGGCCAGCAGCAGCTTGGGGCGGCTGATGATGGCCGCGGCGATCATCACCCGCTGGAGCATGCCGCCGGAGAGCTCGTGGGGATAGCGGCGGTAGGTGTCCTCCGGGGCGGGCAGCTCCGCCTGGGCCATGGCCTCCAGGGCCCGCCGGCGGCGCTGGGGGGCGGTGAGCCGGGTGTGCAGCCGCAGGCTCTCCTCCACCTGGGGGCCGATGCGCATCACCGGGTCCAGGCTGGTCATGGGCTCCTGGAATACCACCGCCAGGTCGGAGCCCTGGATGGCCCGCAGCTCCCGCTCCGGGCACTGGAGCACCTCCCGGCCGGCCAGGGTGATGCTGCCCTCGGTCCGGGCCCGGCCCAGGGGGAGCAGCCCGCTGACGGACATGGCGGTGACGGTTTTGCCGCTGCCGCTCTCCCCCACCAGGCCCAGGATCTCCCCCTCCTCCATGGAGAAGGACACCCCGTCCACCGCGTTGCGCTCCGGGGCGGCGTTATTGAAATGGATCCGCAGGTCGCGGACCTCCAACAGCTTTGCCATAGGCGCCTCCCTCCCTCAATTCCGGCGGCCTGCCTGCTGCAGCCCCTCGCTGAGCAGGCTGAAGCCCAGGATCAGCAGCACGACGGCGCACCCCACGCTCAGGGCGTACCAGGGGGCGTTGCGCAGATAGGTCTGGCTGTCGTTGAGCATGGAGCCCAGGCTGGCCTGGGGGGGTGTGATGCCGATGCCCAGGAAGCTCATGCTGGCCTCACTGAGCACCGCGTTGTTGAAGCCGATGGTCACCGCCGGCAGCAGCACCGGCAGGGTGTTGGGCAGGATGTGGCACACCATGATGCGCACATCCCCTGCCCCCATCAGCCGGGCGCTGCGGATATAGTTCAGGTCCCGCATCCGGACGAACTCGGTGCGGACGATCCGGGCGAAGCTGGGGATGAACAGGATGCCCAGGGCCAGGATGATGTTGTACTGGCCGCCGCCGATGACGCTGATGATGACCAGGGCCAGCAGCATGGCGGGAAAGGCGGTGATGGTGTCGCACACCCGGGTCAGGATGGCGTCGGCGATCCCCCCGTAGTAGCCGCACAGGCCGCCGATCAGGATGCCGAAGACACAGCCGATGATCACCACGCTGATGGCGATGACAAAGGAGGTGCCCAGCCCGTCCATGATCCGGGAGAGGATGTCCCGGCCCAGGTTGTCGGTGCCCAGCCAGTGCCGGGCGCTGGGCGGGGCCATCTTGGCCATGGCGTCCATGGCGGTGGGGTCATAGGGGGTCCAGAAGGCGCTGATCAGCGCCGTCAGGGTGAGCAGGGCGGCCAGCGCCCCGCCGATGCAGAGAAAGGAGTTGGGTCTCCGGCTCCTCTTTTTTTTCGCGCTCATAGCTTGCCTCCCCCTGTTACTGCAGCCGGACCCGGGGGTCCACCAGTTGGTTGATGAGGTCGGCCAGGAAGTTGACCAGCACCACCCAGGCGGCCATGATGACCACAATGGCCTGGACCACCGGGAAGTCCCGGTTGCTGATGCTGCTGATGAGCAGCCGGCCGATGCCGGGGACGGTGAACACCTGCTCCACCACGATGGTGCCGGTCATGATCTCCGCCATGGAGACGGCCAGGAAGGTGATGACCGGGAGCATGGCGTTGCGCAGCACATGGCGGCGCAGGGCGTTGGGCCGGGAGGCCCCCCGGCTGCGGGAGGTGCGCACATAGTCCTGCTCCAGCTGGTGCAGGATGGAGCCCCGGAGCATTTTCACCGTCATGGCGATCCGGGGGATGGCAATGGCCAGGGCAGGGAAAATCATATAGTAGAGGAACCGGGGCCAGCTCTGGGTGTAGGAGACGAACTCCCCGGGCACGAAGAGGCGGAAGGTCAGCCCCAGGGTGAAGCACATCAGGATGCCGATGAAGAACTGGGGAATGCTCATAAAGATCTGGTCCAGGGCGGTGATGATGTGGTCCAGCGCCCGGCTGCGGACGCTGCCCGCCAGGATGCCCAGGGGGATGGAGCAAACCACGGTGAAGAAAAAGGAGATCAGGGTCAGCGCCGCCGTCACCGGCAGCTTGTCCGAGAGCATCTCCCGCACCGTCTGGCTATAGCTGTAGCTGGCGCCGAAATCCCCCTGCAAAAAGCTGGTCAGCCACTCCCAGTAGCGGATCAGCACCGGCCGGTCCAGCCCCAGCTGGGCCCGCAGGGCGGCCACCTGCTCCGGGGAGGCGTCCATACCCAGGAGCCTGGCGGTGGGATCACCGGGGATAACCGAAAAGGCCAGGAAGGCGAGGAGTGAAACGATCAACAATGTAATAATGAGAGCAAAGAGCTTTTTCAGAATATATTTCATACGCCCCGCCTCCCCTCTTTCGGGTCAGATTTGGTCTCGGCCCGCCCTCACTGGGCGTAGCCCACGGTGGACATGTCCAGGATATACAGCGGATAGAACTGGTAGCCCTCCAGGGCCGGGTTGATGACCACATACTCCGCCAGGTCCATCAGATAGACGTTGGCGGCGGTCTCGTTGAGGATCTCCAGGCAGCGCTTGTACAGCTGGGTCTGCTCCGCGTCGTCCTGGCTGGCCTGGGCGGCTGCAAAGGTCTCGTCGTACTCGGCGTTGCTGTAGCCGATCATGTTGTTGGACGCCCCGCTGGTCCAGCGCTGGAGCATGCCACCGGCGGTCAGCACGCTGGTGTCGAAGCCCACCAGGGTGGCCTCAAAGTCCCGGCCCTGATAGGTGTCGGTGTACCAGCTGGCCCACTCGATGGGGTTGAGCTCCACGGTGATGCCCACCTGGGCGAGCTGCTGCTGGATCACCGCCGCCATGTCCCCGTAGGGGTGCTCATACTCGGTGGCATAGGTGATGGTGAAGCTGAAGCCGTCGGCATACCCGGCCTGGGCCAGCAGCTCCTTCGCCCGCTCCACGTCGTAGCTGTAGTTGTCCGCCAGGGAGGCGTCAAAGTACTTGGTGAAGCTGGGGAACATGGAGGAGCCGATCTTCACCCCCTGGCCGCCGGTGGCGAAGGCCATGACCTCGTCCACGTCGATGGCGTAGCACAGGGCCTGGCGCACCAGCTCGTTGTCAAAGGGGGCCGCCGCATTGTTCAGGTAGAGGGCCACCGCCAGGTTCATGGTGCCCTCCAGCACCTCGTAGCCGTTGGTCAGGGTGCTGATCTGGTCGTACTGGAGGTGGGCGCACAGGTCGATGGATCCGGCCTCCAGGGCCATGACCTCCGCGTCGGTGCTGTCAAAGATGCGGAAGGTCACCCGGTCCAGCAGGGCGGGGGTGCCGTAGTAGTCCTCGTTCTTCTCCAGCACCAGGCTCTCCTGAACGCTGTAGGACACGAAGCGGAAGGGGCCGGTGCCCACCGGCGCGGTGGCCTGGTCCTCATAGTCCGCCGGGGTGATATAGGCGTTGGACACATAGGCCAGGAAATCGCTGTTGGGCTCCGGGAGGGTGACGACGATGTCGTTGCCCTCCGCCGTGATGGTGGCAGCAGAAAGCGCCGCGGCCACAGATTCATTCACTGTGGAAGCGGCGCAGGCTTCGAAAGAGTGGAGCACGTCCTCAACGGTGACCTCTTCGCCGTTGTGGAAGAGTACGCCGTCCCGGAGCGTGAAGGTATAAGTCAGGCCATCCTCCGAAACGGAGTGGGAAGATGCCACAGCGTCCACATAGCTGCCGTCGCTGCTCAGCTTCACCAAGCCCTCAAATACGTTGAACAAGACCTCTCGAGTTCCTGCCGTTCCCATCTGATAGGGGTCAAGACTGTCCAAGTCCTGGGGGATGCCCACGATGATCTCGTTGGCGGCGGCCCGATCGCCGCTCACCTGGACTCCCCCGGAAGAAGTGGTAGTTTCGTCGCTGGAGCCGGAGACCTCGGACGTTGCTCCTCCGCACGCGCAGAGTAAACACGCCAGCATCGCCGCCGCCAGGAAACCTGCAAGAATACGTTTTTTCACTGCTGATTCTCCTTCCGCCCAGGCAGGGCCTGGGCGTTACAACAAAATAACTTCTTCTCCCATTATTAAATTGTCGCGTTCCATTATAGAACATCCCCCGAAAATAGCAAGTACTTTTTGAAAGTTTTTCATTTTTTACCTCCCCGGCAGAAAGCCGTTGCAAAGGGCGGAAAAGCATGTATAATATAGAATGCAGTTTTATAAACTTTTCTTTGAGCACATCCCAATGCCCACGCCCCGGCCCCCGGGGCGCAACCGGAACAAAAAGGGGAAATCATCTGAATATGAACGACGGCTCACTATCATCCATACTCATCATCGTCCTGCTGCTGCTCTGCTCCGCCTATTTCTCCGCCACGGAGACCGCCTTCTCCTCCCTGAACAAGACCAGGCTGCGGACCCTGGCGGAGAAGGGCAACGCCCGGGCGGCCCAAACCCTCAAACTGTCGGAGGACTACGACCGGCTGCTGTCCACCATCCTGGTAGGCAACAACGTGGTGAACCTGGCCGCATCCTCCATCTCCACCCTGCTGTTTCTAAGCCTGCTGCCCGACATCGGGGCCACCGTGTCCACCGTGGTCATCACCATCGTGGTGCTGATCTTCGGCGAGATCTCCCCCAAGAGCCTGGCCAAGGAGAGCCCGGAGAAATTCGCCATGTTCTCCGCCCCCATCATCCAGGTCATCATCTGGGTGCTGACCCCGGTCAACTTCCTGTTCGCCCAGTGGAAAAAGCTGCTCAGCAAGCTTTTCAAGAGCGACGGCCGTCGGAAGATGACCCAGGATGAGCTGCTGATGCTGGTGGAAGAGGTGGCCCAGGACGGCAGCCTGGAGGAGCACGAGGGGGATCTGCTTCGCTCCGCCATCGAGTTCTCCGAGCGGGACGCCGAGGACATCCTGACCCCCCGCTCCGACCTGGAGGCCGTGCCCGTCACCGCCTCCCGGGAGGAGGTGGCCCGGGTCTTCACCGAAAGCCGCTACTCCCGGCTGCCGGTCTATGACGGCTCCATCGATCACATCGTGGGGGTGATCCACCAGAAGGACTTCTACACCGGCACCGGCGTCAGCTCCCGCCCCCTGACCGAGCTGATGAAGGAGCCGGCCTATGTCCCCCAGTCGGTGGGACTCAGCGACCTGCTCCGGGTGCTCCAGAAGCACAAGGCCCACATCGCCGTGGTCTGCGACGAGTACGGCGGCACCCTGGGCATCGTCACCATGGAGGACATCCTGGAGGAGCTGGTGGGCGAGATCTGGGACGAGCATGACGAGGTGGTGGAGCAGTTCCGCAAGGTGGGCGAGGACACCTACCGGGTGCTCTGTTCCACCGACCTGTACGATCTGGACCGGTTTTTCGGCCTGGAGGTGGAGTCCGACTGCACCTCCATCAGCGGCTGGGTCATGGAGCAGCTGGGCCACATCCCCGCGGAGGGGGAGGGCTTCACCTACGAAAACCTTCAGGTCACCGTCACCTCCACCGACCACCACCGGGTGCTGGAGGTGGAGATCCGGCGGCTGCCCGCCCAGGAGGGCGCAGACAGGGACTCCAAGGGCGCGTGAGGCCCTCTCTCCCAGCTGTCACGCTTTTTCACAGAAACCGGCTTTACTTTTGCCCTGGTTCATGGCATAATGTGGCCGAAGGAAACCATCGGGCCGTCCTTCCGGGACGGCCCGCATTTTTTCGGAGGGATCAAATCTATGGTAACGCAGGGTATCCGCTATATCGGCGCGGACGACAGGGATCTGGACCTGTTTGAGGGCCAGTACCCCATCCCCAACGGCGTCTCTTACAACTCCTATGTCATCCTGGACGAGCAGGTGGCGGTGATGGACACCGTGGACCACCGCCGGTGCGACGCCTTTTTAGCCCATCTGGAGGAGGCCCTGGGTGGCCGCGCCCCGGACTATCTGGTGGTGCAGCACATGGAACCCGACCACTCCTCCAGCATCCAGGCCTTCTTGGACAAGTACCCGGACACGGAGGTGGTGGCCACCGCCAAGGCGCTGCAGATGATGCCCCAGTTCAACATCTCCCCCGCCCACACCCGGGCGGTCAAGGAGGGGGACACCCTCTCCCTGGGCCGGCACACCCTCACCTTTGTCACCGCCCCCATGGTCCACTGGCCCGAGGTCATGGTCACCTATGACAGCGCCGACAAGGTGCTCTTCTCCGCCGACGCCTTCGGCAAATTCGGCGCCCTGGACGCCCAGGAGGACTGGGACTGCGAGGCCCGCCGCTACTATTTCAACATCGTGGGCAAGTACGGCCCCCAGGTCCAGGCCCTGCTGAAAAAGGCCGCCGGGCTGGACATCCAGATCATCTGCCCCCTCCACGGGCCGGTGCTGAGAGAAAACCTGGGGTACTATCTGGAGAAGTACCAGATCTGGAGCAGCTACGGGGTGGAGTCCGAGGGGGTCTTTGTGGCCTACGCCTCCCTCCACGGCAACACCGCCCAGGCCGCCCGGAAGCTGAAGGAGATCCTGGAGGCGAAGGGCTGCCCCAAAGTGGCCATCGCCGACCTGGCCCGCTCTGACCTGTCTGAGGCCCTGGAGGACGCCTTCCGCTACGGCAAGGTGGCCCTCTGCGCCAGCAGCTACAACGCCGGAGTGGTGCCCTGCATGGAGGATTTCCTCCACCACCTGAAGGGCAAGAACTACCAGAAGCGCACTGTGGCCCTGGTGGAGAACGGCTCCTGGGCCCCCTCCGCCGCCAAGACCATGCGGGAGGTGCTGGAGCAGATGAAGGACATCACCGTGCTGGAGCCCGCCGTCACCCTGCGGGGCGCCCTGAAGGAGGGCGACCTGCCCGCCCTGGAGGCCCTGGCGGAGGCCCTTCTGGCCTGATCCCGCCCTCAAAAAGAGCAAAACGCCCCGGCCCGCCGGTCAGATCCGGCGGGCCGGGGCTTCCTTTAGCGCGCCTCTCTCCCAGGTGCGGACAGGCCCGGCCTCTGCATGGACAGAGGCCGGGCCGATCTCATGATTCGGGATGCCGCCGGCTGTGCTCAGCCCCGGACCCGGATAGTGACGGTGGTGGACTCGCCGCCGGAAGTGACGGTCATGGTGGTCCGGCCCTCCGCCAGTGCGGTGCAGCTGCCGGTGGTGGGATCCACGCTGGCAATGCTGGGATCTTCAATGGACCAGGCGTAGTTGGTCCCGTCCCCGCCGGTGGCCCGGAAGGGGACGGTCTCGCCCAGGCTCAGGGTGAAGTCGCCGTCCATGGTGTTGCCATAGGCCGTGACCACGATGGAACTGGTGCCGGGATCGGCGCCAGTATCCGTGCCGGTGTCGGCGGCGTTGCAGGTGACCTCACAGGCGGCGGTGACGCCGCCGGCGGAGGCCGTGATGGTGCAGGTGCCCGGGTTGACATAGGTGACCAGGCCGTTGGAGTCCACAGTGGCCACATTGCTGTCGCTGGTGGTCCAGATCACCTGGCCCACCCACCCGGAGGGTTCCACGGTGGCGGTCAGGGTCAGGGTCTCGCCGGCGTTCAGCGCTGCGGCGGTCTGATCCAGGGTGACGCTGTCGGGCGCCACCACCTGGAGGCTGTCGCCGCCGGTGCTCTGGCTGGCGTCGCCGTCGCCGGTGTCATCAGCCCCCTGGGAGGTGCTGATGCCGCCGGCACTGTTGGCCGGCTCCCCGGCCCCGCCCAGGGCGGAGCGCACCAACACCACCACGATCACCACCGCTGCCGCCAGCAGAATGACGGACAGTATGATGCCGATAATAGACAGGGGGCTTCTGGCGCCGCCATAGCCGCCCCCCCTGGTGTTGGTACGCACCCGGTTGCCCGCCCGGCTGCTCCGGGCGGAGCGGGAGCCCACCTTCTTGCCGTTGGGGTCGGTGTGGCAGAAGGGGCAGGCCTTATATGTCGCCGCGTAATCCTCGCCGCAGTATTTGCAGTGGATCAGCTCCGGCTGGTTATCGCTGTAATAATCGTCCATGAAGAATCATCCTCCTCGGTCTGCTCATGTGACATAATTTATCATACCGAATTCTTGGCTTTTCGTCAACAGGAAAACCGCAATTTTCGCCCACCAAAAACTGCAAGCCTGTCCCGGCGTTTTCCGCTCCTCCCCGCTTTTCCTTGACCGCCCCGGCGCATCGGGGCTATAATAAGCTCTGCCAGAGCCGTCATGCTCTGTCCGATCCCCGCGGCCCAGGCCGCGGTCCCATTCGCCCCGGAGCCCGCCCTCTGGAGGCAGGAGGTGCCATATGAGCAAAGACAAGATCACCGCCGCCATGGTGGGCAAGAAATACCGGGCCGGCATCCAGGCCTTTACCCGGCAGCTGGGGGACCCCTCCCTGCGGCTCAACTTCGTCCAGGAGGCCGACCCCTTCTTCCGCCGCAGCGCCCTGGCGGTCTGGAAGCACGGCGGGCCGGTGACCCAGCGCCACGTGGACGCCTACAACGCCATCTGCTCCGGCAGCAACGACGCCCCCTCCATCCTCTTCTTTGAGCTGTGCGCCGCAGTGGAGGGCGCCTCGGAGTTCGCCCCGCCCGCATTCTTTCAGGAGCTGGTCCGCTCCGACCGGGGCGCCCGGCGCAGCAACGCCGGAAAATTCACCGAGCTGTGCTCCCTGCTGCTCCTCCTCTTCGCCGCCGTGGACGACGAGGTCAACGAGGCGGAGGCCGCCTATGTGGACCAGTGCACCCGCATCCTGACCTCCGCCGGCGGCCCCGGAGTCGCCCCCGCCGCCCCCCGGGCCGGAGAGCAGGAGGCCCAGACCGCCCAGGCCGCCCAGGCGGAAGGGGACGGCCAGGAGGAGGACGTCCCCGAGGCGGAAAAAGTGGAGGATCTGCTCTCCGAGCTGGACGGGCTGTGCGGCCTGGAGCTGGTCAAGAAGGACGTGCGCAGCCTCATCAACCTGGTCAAGGTGCGGCGGCTGCGCCAGGAGAACGGCCTGGCCGTCCCCCCCATGAGCCTGCACCTGGTGTTCCTGGGCAACCCGGGCACCGGCAAGACCACGGTGGCCCGGCTGCTCGCCCGGCTCTACCACGCCATCGGAGTGCTCTCCAAGGGACAGCTGGTGGAGACCGACCGGTCCGGCCTGGTGGCGGGCTATGTAGGCCAGACCGCCCTGAATACCCAGGCGGTCATCCAGAAGGCCCTGGGGGGCGTGCTGTTCATCGACGAGGCCTACTCCCTCACCAGCCAGGAGGGGGGCAACGACTTCGGCAAAGAGGCCGTCGAGGTGCTGCTGAAGAACATGGAAGACCACCGGGATGACCTGATTGTCATCGTGGCCGGCTACACCGATCTGATGGAGCAGTTCATCCACTCCAACCCGGGGCTGGAGTCCCGGTTCAACAAATACTTCTATTTCCAGGACTACACCGCCGGGCAGCTCTATGAGATTCTGGAGTCCCAGTGCCGCCGCAACAGCTACACCCTCTCCGAGGGGGCCGGGCGGAAGGCCAGGGCGCTGCTGGAGGAGGCCTATGAAAACCGGGACGAGAACTTCGGCAACGCCCGGGACGTGCGCAACCTCTTCGAGGACCTGATCGCCCGGCAGGCCGACCGGGTGGCCGCCCTGGAGAACCCCACCCGAGAGGATCTGATGCTCATTCAGGAGGCCGACCTGGACGCCGCCGCCGGGCTCGAGCCGGAATCCCCGAAGGCCCCCGCGGACGCCGCTCCGGCCGGCTCCGGCACCTCGGAGGAACCCACGTCCGGCCCGCGAGACGGAGACGGCGCTCCGGCGGACGGAGCCCCGGCCAAAGCATAAACAGCCGCCGGCAAAGGCTAGGTCTTTGCCGGCAGACGACAGTCCCGGCGGACCGCTGGTCCGCCGGGGCTGTTTTCCTGTCTCCCTCACAGATTTTCTTCCAGAAAGCACTGCCAGGGCAGCACATCGGCCAGCTGGAGCAGCGGCTCGTTCAGGCCGCCGCCGTAGTCCTCGGAGGCGCGCAGCTCGCCGCCGCCCACATCGGTGCACAGGGGCAGCTCCACCACCACGGTGCCGCCGCCGCCGCTGAGCAGCGCCATCCGGCCTCCGTGCTTCTCCGCCACCATGCGGCACAGGGCGATCCCCAGCCCCAGCCCCCGGTCCTGGTCGGCCAAGGGATCGCCGGCCCGGGCCGGATCAAAGGCCCGGCTCAGCTGGGCGGCGGAAAAGCCGGAACCGCTGTCGCTGACCTGGAGCCGGACCCAGCGCTTGCCCCGCCGCTCCAGCCGCAGGGTGACCCGGCCCCCTTCGCCGGCGGCCCGGAGGGCGTTGGAGAGGAGCTGATAGATCAGCCTGCGCAGCATCCGCTCCTCCCCCCGCACCAGCAGATTGCCCTCCTGCCGGTCCAGACGCAGGGTACAGCCTGCCTGGGCGCACAGATCCTGGCCCAGGCGCACCACCTCGGCGCACAGCCCGCCGAAGTCCAGCACCTGGGGCCGGAACGCCGCCTCCCGGGCGGAGACCGCCCCCAAAAACTCCAGGCTGTCCAGCATCCGCAGCAGGATCATATAGTTCTTCCGCTGGATGGCCCGGTACTGCTCCGTCTTCTCCGGCGGCCGGTCCGCTCGGGGATGCTCCAGCAGCTGGCTGGCCCCGATCAGATTGCCCAGGGGGATGCGCAGCTGGGCGGCGATCTGGCTCAGGCGGCCCAGGGACAGGGGCTCCTCCTCCGGGGGCCGGGAGAGCAGATACAGCACGCCCTCCTCCAGCGCCTCCACCCGGCAGAGCCACCGCTCTCCCCCCAGGATGACCTCCCCGGCGCCGCTGGAGAGGCCGGACAGCGCCTCGGGCTGGGGAGCGCCCACGGACAGGGGCCAGCCCCCCAGCCGGGCCTGCTCCGCCGCCGCCGGGTTCACATAGGCCACCGTCCCGTCCCGGGCGTAGATCACCGGGTCCGCCTGCCGGTCAAACCAGCCGGGCCCGGAAAGGGTAAAATCGTTCATTCGCTCACTCCGCAATTTCATCTCCCGATTAGGGTGCCCAATTTCTCTCTCAAGAGGTTTCTGTAAGTATATCAAATCCCGGCGCAGGGCGCAAGAATTGTGTCGCACTCCGTCACATTCTGTCGGAATGTGACGCAGGAATGATTTGATTTTTTTAGAAAACTTTTGAAAAAGTTCTTTTTATTGGACGGAATGTTGCGTAAATGCGCATTTTTGTCCCACATTCGTCGTTCTGACGATTCTATTTGCTTTCTTTTGAATTTTCACCAGATTCTCACCGTGAAAACGCTGAATTTTCAGTTTCCCCCTTTTAAAACGGAACAATTCGGATTATAATAACGGCGTAAATCACCGGAACCCCGAATTGTATTAAAAGGAGTGTTCTTTCATGAGCATCAAAGTGGGCATCAACGGTTTTGGCCGCATCGGCCGTCTGGTCTTCCGCGCCGGCATTGACCGGGAGGACATCGAGTTCCTGGGCATCAATGACCCCGGCATGACTCCCGACTACATGGCCTATATGCTGAAGTATGACACCATGCACGGCCAGTTCAAGGGCACCATCGAGTATGACGACGAGTCCATCACCGTCAACGGCAAGAAGATCATGGTCTATGCCAAGTTCAAACCCGAGGAGATTCCCTGGGGCGAGCTGGGCGTGGAGTACGTGGTGGAGTCCACCGGCCTGTTCCTGACCAAGGAGAAGGCCCAGGGCCATCTGGACGCCGGCGCCAAGAAGGTCATCATGAGCGCTCCCTCCAAGGATGACACCCCCATGTTCGTGATGGGTGTCAACAATACAACCTATGACACCAGCATGAACTTTGTTTCCAACGCCTCCTGCACCACCAACTGCCTGGCCCCCATCGCCAAGGTGCTGCACGACAACTTCGGCATCACCGAGGGCCTGATGACCACCGTCCACTCCACCACCGCCACCCAGAAGACCGTGGACGGCCCCTCCAAGAAGGACTGGCGGGGCGGCCGCGCCGCTGCCGGCAACATCATCCCCTCCTCCACCGGCGCCGCCAAGGCCGTGGGCAAGGTCATCCCCAGCCTGAACGGCAAGCTGACCGGCATGAGCATGCGGGTGCCCACCCTGGACGTGTCCGTGGTCGACCTGACCGTCAACCTGGCCAAGCCCGCCACCTATGACGCGATCTGCGCCGCCATGAAGAAGGCCTCCGAGGGCGAGCTGAAGGGCATCCTGGGCTACACCGAGGACGCCGTGGTCTCCTCCGACTTCCTAGGCGACACCCACACCTCCATCTTCGACGCCACCGCCGGCATCGCCCTGACCGATACCTTCGTCAAGGTGGTCTCCTGGTACGACAACGAGATCGGCTACTCCAACAAGGTGCTGGACCTGATCACCTATATGTTCAGCGTGGATCACAAGTAATCCCCGCCTGAATCCGCAAATTGCGCCCGCCCCAAAGCGTCGCTTCGGGGCGGGCTTTTTGCCGTTTTGGCCCTGGGGTCGCTCATCTCGGCCGGGGATAGGCCCTGGTCTGATCGGTCAGGCCCAGCAGATAGTCCACGCTGGCGTTATAAAACCGGGCCAGCTTGATCAGCACCCGGGAGGGGATGTCGTTCTCCCTGGTCTCATATTTGGAATAGCCGGTCTGGGACATCCCCAGCAGCCTGGCCGCCTTGGTCTGATTCAGATTCCGCCGGGATCCGGCGGCCCAAGAGAGGATCACTATGAGCGTTCGCAAACACCCGTCCCCTTCCATCCCCCTGGCCCTGTGCGGGCTGCTGCTGTTCCTGCTGGCCGCCCTGCGTCTGGTAAAAAAGCGGCATTCCGCCGGTGGGCGGGATGCCGCTTTTGTCTGTCAAAATGAGTGCGTATCGCTTGCCTGGTCAGTCGGCCATCAGGGCGTCCATCTCGTCGATCAGGCCGGCGAAGAGCTTCAGGGCCTCGTCGATGGGCTGGGCGGTGGCCATGTCCACCCCGGCGCCCCGGAGCAGGTCGATGGGCGGCTGGGAGGAGCCCCCCTTCAGGAAGGTCAGGTAGCGCTCCACCGCGCTCTCCCCCTCCTGGAGGATCTTCTGGGACAGGGCGATGGCGGCGGCGTAGCCGGTGGAATACTGGTAGACATAATAATTATAGTAGAAGTGGGGGATCCGGGCCCACTCCAGGCTGATCTCCTCGTCCACCACGATGTCGGGGCCGAAGTAGCCGGCGTTGAGCTGGCGGTACTTCTCACACAGGGCGTCGGCAGTCAGGCCCTCCCCCCGCTCGGTCATCTGGTTGACGGCCAGCTCAAACTCGGCGAACATGGTCTGGCGGTAGAGGGTGGTGCGGAACTGCTCCAGGAAGTAGTTGATCAGATAGGCCCGCTGGCGCTTGTCGGTGGTGGTCTTGAGCAGGTACTGCATCAGCAGGGCCTCGTTGCAGGTGGAGGCCACCTCCGCCACAAAGATCACATACTCGGAGTAGCAGACGGGCTGGTTGGCGCAGGAGAGATAGGTGTGCATGGAGTGGCCCATCTCGTGGATCAGGGTGAACACATCGTTCAGGGTGCCCTGGAAGTTGAGCAGGATGAAGGGCTGGGTGGAGCAGCCGCCGGCGGAGTAGGCCCCGCTGCGCTTGCCGGGATTCTCGTACACGTCGATCCAGCGCTGCTCCAGGCCCTGGCGGACGATGGAGCAGTATTTCTCCCCCAGGGGCTCCAGGGCCTTCAGAATCAGCTCACAGGCCTCCTCGTAGGTGAAGTGCATATCCACATCTCCTACCATGGGCACATAGAGGTCGTAGAAGTGGAGCTCGTCCAGGCCCAGCAGCCTGCGGCGCAGGGCGGTGTACTTGTGCATAGCAGGCAGGTTGCGGTGGACCGCCTCGATCAGGTTGGTGTACACCTCCACCGGCACCTCGTTGGCGTCCAGGGCGGCGGCCAGGGTGGAGGGGTACTTCCGGGCGTCGGCGAAGAACTTGAGCTGCTTGGTCTGGGCGTTCAGGATGGCGGCGCAGGTGTTGCGGAACTGGCCGAGGGCGGCATAATAGGACTGGAAGGCGGACTTGCGCAGCGCCCGGTCCTGGGAGTAGAGCAGGGGTACGAAGGTGCCGTTGGTCACCGGGTGCTTTTCCCCCTGGCTGTCCGCCGCGTCGGCAAAGGTCAGGTCGGCGTTGCCGAACATGGAGTAGATGTTGTCGGGCTGGCTGGCCATCTCCCCCGCCGCGGCCAGCAGGGCCTCCTCGGCGGGGGACAGGGTGTGCTCCTTCCGGCGGAAGATCCGGTCCAGATTGCGGCGGTAGAGCTCCAGCTCCGGGCACTGGGCGTAGAAGTTCTCCATGGCCCGCTCATCCAGCGTGAGCAGCTCCGGGGTAAACCAGGCCCCGGCGCTGCTGACGGCCACATAGAGGCTCATGACCTGGCTGGAGAAGTCCTGGTATTTGGAGATCCGGGTGTCCTCGTCGCTCTTGCGCATGGCATAGGTCATCAGCCGGGTCATCTCGGCGGTGATCTCGTCGTCCAGCCGCAGGAAGGAGAGCAGCTCCTGGGGGGACTGGGACACCTTCCCCTGATAGGCGGCGCACTTGGCCGGATAGGCCTTCGCCTCCTCCAGGGCCTTCAGAAAGGCCTCGTCGCTGGAGAAGATGCTGGCCAGATTCCACTGGTATTTCTCTTCGATCTGATCTCTGTTCTTGACTTCCATGTTCTGCGTAACCTCCTGTGATCTTGGTATTATTTCAGCTCCCGCACCAGCTTCTCCGCCACCCCTACGATGACGGCGCTGCCCAGTGCAAACTCCCGGGCGGGCAGGATGCGGGGTTCGTAGGCCGAGTTCTCCGGCTGGAGGATCACAAATTCCCCCTGGCGGCGGAAGCGCTTCAGGGTGGCCGCCTCGCCGTCCACGATGCAGGCCACGATCTGGCCGCTCTCCGCCGTGTTCTGCCGGTGGATGAGCACCTTGTCCCCGGGACAGATGCCGGCCCCAAGCATGCTGTCCCCCTCCACCCGCAGGTAGAAGTAGGCGGAGGGGTCGGCCACGTCGGCGGGCTCCCAGCCCTCGATCTGCTCCCGGGCCAGGGCGGGGCCGCCGGCCCGGATGGAGCCCACCACCGGCACCATGTGCTCCCCGGGCATGGCCTGGGGGGACTGGGGCACGTCGTAGCCCTGGAGCCAGCGCTCATCCACCCCCAGCCGGGCGGCCATCTCCATGACCACCCCCGCCTTGGGCTCCCGCTGGCCCAACACATACCGGTTCAGGGTCTGGGGGCGCATGTCCAGCAGCCGGCCCAGGGCCTCGTAGTTCAGGTTCCGCTCCCGCATCAGCTCCCTCAGCCGCTGCCCCAGGGTCTCCACCCGTTCCATCGCGCTCCCTCCATTCGGTCCGCCGGTGCTGTATCGTATCTATGTTATTCTATCACGGGCCGACGGGTTTTACAATTCGATTTTGCAAACCTCTGGCCTATTATCTCCGTTTGGAGATTTTTTAAAATTTCTTCTTGACATTATAACCATTCGGTGTTATCCTATCTATAGATAGAACAAACGTTCTATTTCAGGACAAGTTCTCTGCCCTGGATCGGACCGGCCGACGTCCGTGGACAACAAAAAACCGGCCGTCTCAAATGAGACGGCCGGTCTTGGTGGAAGAGAATGGATTCGAACCATTGTAGGCGGTGCCAACAGATTTACAGTCTGCCCCCTTTAGCCACTTGGGTACTCTTCCATATGAACTTATGGAGCTGGTGGACGGACTTGAACCCCCGACCTGCTGATTACAAATCAGCTGCTCTACCAACTGAGCTACACCAGCAAGCTGTCACCGAGCTTGCGACTCAGCATGTAGTATATTACCAGAGCTCAGAGGATTTGTCAACACTTTTTTGCATTTTTTGAAGGAGGAAATGATTGTGCGCCTGTTTGACCCCTATGGCACCGATCCGGACCGGCCTGCCGCCCGCTGTGAGGAGTGCGGCGGGGAGATCTACCGGGAGGACCTGGTGTATCTGATCGACGGTATGCCCGTCTGTGAGGAGTGCCTGGCCCAATTCGCCCAGAGCTACTTCGCCGCCCAGCGGATGCTGGGCGCCCAGCTGCTGGAGCGGGACATGTACTGAGGCGGGAGGTGAGCGTGTGAAGCTGTCCAGACCGGTCTACCGCCGGGAAAAGGCTCTGGTGCGGGATTTGGCGGTGTGTACCGTACATATGAACAACGGGGACGAGGTGGGCCTCTCTCCCCGGCGGCGGGCCATCGTCCGGGCCCTGCGCCGCCAGGCCACCCCCCGCCAGCGGGAGTGCCTCTACCTCTACTACGGGCGGGGGCTGAGCATGGGGGCCATCGCCCGGCTGCTGGCGGTCAACGTCTCCACCGTCAGCCGCAACGTCCGCAACGGCGAGCGCCATGTGGCCGACGCCCTGGCCCTGCTGGACCCGGAGGCGGAATAAGTCAAAACGCGCCCGCCGGGAGCAGAAGCTCCCGGCGGGCGCGCGCTTTGCCCTTGCGGTTCAGAAGCGGCCCAGCAGGTGGGTCACCCCTTTGGCCACCGCGTAGACCGGCCCCTCCATGGTCCGGCGAACCTTGTCCAGCTCGGCGCGGATCTGGATGCCCTGGGGACAGCGGGTCTCGCAGCGGCCGCACTTGACGCACCGGGCGGCGTTGGAGCGCTGGCCCCGGAGGGTGGTGCACATGAAGTACTCCTTCATGCCGGTGTAGAAGCCCTCGGTGCAGCGGGCGTTGTAGCAGCGGAAGCAGCCGGGGATGTCCACCCCCTTGGGGCAAGGCATGCAGTAGCCGCAGCCGGTGCAGCCCACCTTGATCTTCTCATTGATGGCCCCCTTCACCCGCTCAAGCAGCGCCCGCTCCCCCTCGCCCAGCTCCCCGGGGCGGACCTGGGAGGCGACGCGGCAGTTCTCGGCCACCATCTCCATGGTGTTCATCCCCGAGAGCACTACCGTCACCTCCGGCTGGTCCCACAGCCAGCGCAGCCCCCACTCGGCGGGGGAGCGCCGGGGCGCATAGCCCTCGAAGGCCTTCAGAGCCTTGGGGGGCAGGGCGTTGACCAGGCGGCCGCCCCGGAGGGGCTCCATGACCACCACCGGAATCCCTCGGGCCGCGGCGGCCTGGAGGCCCCGGCGGCCCGCCTGGGTGTGCTCGTCAATATAGTTGTACTGGATCTGGCAGAAATCCCAGTCCCAGGCCTCCAGCAGGGCCTGGAAGGCGTTGGTGCTGCCGTGGTAGGAGAAGCCCACGTTGCGGATGATCCCCGCCGCCTGCTTCTCCCGCAGCCATTCCTCCACCCCCAGCCCCTTCAGCCGCTCCCAGGTGGTCATGTCCGGGAGCATGTGCATCAGGTAGTAGTCTACGTGGTCCGTGCGCAGCCGCCGGAGCTGCTCCTGGAAGAGGCGCTCTATGTCCTCCCCCTTGCGGATCAGGTAGTGGGGCAGCTTGGTGGCAATATAGACCTGCTCCCGGCACCGGTTTTTCTCCAGCACCGCCCCCAGCAGCTCCTCGCTGCCGGGGTAGATATAGGCGGTGTCAAAATAGTTGACCCCCTGGCCGATGGCGGAGAGGATCTCCCGCTCCGCCTCGGCGAAGTCGATGCTCCCCCGCCGGCGCTGAAAGCGCATGCAGCCGAAGCCCAGGATGGAGAGCGCCGTCCCATGGCGGTCGTTCCGGTATTGCATTGCCGTCTCCTCCCAATCGGTGTAACGCTTTTTCCGCTCAGTCCACCAGCCCGAAATGGCTGAAGGGGAAGAACACCATCAGCACCCGGCCGATCACATACCGCTCGTCCACCATGCCCAGCTCGACCGAGCGGCTGTCGCTGGAGTGGTTGCGGTTGTCCCCGCAGACGAAGACGCAGCCCTCGGGGACGGTGAACTCCCGGTTGACATACTGGGGGTCCAGGTTGACCCGCTGGGCCATGTAGTCCTCCCCGTAGTCGGCGTCGTACTCATAGTTCAGGTAGGGCTCCTCCAGCACCTGGCCGTCCACGGTGATGGTGTTGGTCTCGTAGTCGATATAGACCGTCTGGCCCCCGGTGGCGATCACCCGCTTGACCAGGGCCTGGTTGTCAAAGGTGTTGTCCTTCCGCAGCACCACCACGTCCCCCTGGCTGGGGGTGTAGGCGATGCGCTGGACCAGCATCAGGTCCCGGTCGTGCAGGGTGGGGTACATGGAGGAGCCGTCCACCCCCACGATGCTCACCACAAAGGTGAACATCCCCACGATCACCACCAGCACCACCGTCAGCAGCTGGAGCCACTCAAACAGCCCCTGCCGCCAGTCCTCCCGGGGCTCCAGGACCTCGGGCGCGGGGGCCTCCCGCCTGCCGCTCATAGCACCGCCTCCTTCGCCGCCAGCGCCCCCTCCCGGGCGTGGCAGGTGAACAACAGGATCTGGCGCTCCCGGGCCAGCTTGCCCAGCAGCTCCAGGGCGGGCACCACCCGCCGGTCGTCCAGGTTGACCAGGGCGTCGTCCAGCACCAGGGGGCAGGGCTCCTCCTTGGGCAGGGCCAGATCGCACACCGCCAGCCGGACCGCCAGCCAGAGCTGGTCCGCCGTCCCCTGGCTCAGGGAGAGCACGCTGCGCAGGGCGATGCCCCCCCGCTCCTCGGTCCTGGCCTCCAGCTCCCGGTTGAGCAGCACCTTGTCGTACTTGCTGCCGGTGAGGGCGGCCAGATAGGCGCCGGCCCGGCGGTTGAGCTCCGGAGAGAAGCGGCTGCGCATCTCCGTGTCCGCCTCCTCCAGGGCCTCCCGGGCGATCCGGATGGCGTCGTAATCCCGGTGGAGCCCCTCCAGGGAGCGGTCGATGGACTCGAGCTCCGCCTGGATGGTCTCCGCATCCCCCATGCCGCCCTGACGGCCCAGGGCCATGGACAGCTCGTTGTGGTGGAGGTTGAGCCGGCGCTCCGCCTCCTGGAAGCCGGCCTCGGCCTGCTCCAGGGTCACGGTGGGCTCCTCGGCGATGGAGCCGGCGTGGCCTCTGCCCCGCTGGGCCACCATGTCAAACAGCCGCTGGGCGCTCTCCCGGCCCCGCTCCGCCCGGTCCAGGGCGTCCAGCAGGGTAAGCCCCCGGGTGACGGCGGCGGAGAAGCCGAACACGTCCTTGACCTCCGGGGCAAAGGTGTCCACCAGCCCCCGCAGCTCCTGCCACTCCCCGTCCCGCTTGGCCTGGAGTTCAGTCTGGTTCTGCCGGAGCCGTTCCAGCTCCTCCTGAGCCTTTTCGGCCCCGGCCAGCCGGGCGCAGTAGTCCTCCGCCGCCGGGGTGAGGTCCTCCCGGCGCTGGACATGGAAGCGCTCCAGCAGGGCCCGGGCGGCGGCGGCGCTCTTGCCCTTGATCCGCCTCCAGACGAGCCCCAGCGCAGTGCCGGCGATCAGCACCGCCAGGGCGGCCATGGAGGGGACGAGGGCGAAACCGCCCGTGCCGATCCAGCCCGCGGCAAAGCCGGCCACGGCCAGGGCCGCGGCCACCGCCGGGAACAGCCAGGCGAAGCGGCCCGCCTGGACCCCCTTGCGCTCCAGCTCGTCCAGCTCCCGCTCCGCCTCGCGGGCGGAGCGCCGGGCGGCGGCGGCGTCCCCGGAGAACACCGGGTCCTCCGTCCGCTGCCGGGCCTCCTCCAGGGCGGCCTCGGCCTCCGGGACGGCCTGGGCCGCCTGCTTCAGGCTGTTGTCCAGCCCCCGCAGCTCGGCCACCTGGTCCCGTCCCCGCTCCAGGTCCGCCTTGGGGGGCAGGCCCCCGGCGGGGAGCTGGCCTCTCAGCCGCTCCAGCTGGGACTGGGCCTGCTTCAGCTCCCCCTCAGCCTTGGCGTATGCCTCGGCCTGGGCGCTGTCCTGCCGGACCTGGTAGAGGTCCAGCTGGTGCTTGAGCTTGGCGCGCATCTCCTCATACCGGTCGATCTCGGTCTTGCTGTCCCGGATCTGGGCGGTGACGTCCCGCACCGCCTCCAGGGCGCTCTCCAGCTCGCTGCGGCGGGCCTCCAGTGTGGGGATGGCCCCCTTGGAGCGGTACTGGCGCTTGCGCTGCCACTCGGCCAGGGTATCCACCACCTGGCTGGCGGAGACCTCCTCCTCCCCGGAGGAGACCAGGGCGGACAGCCGCTTTTCCAGCTCCGGGGTCTGGGACACCGGCAGGGCGGCCTGGCCCAGGAAGGCGGAGCGCTCGAACACGCCGCGGCTGACGCCGATGAGCACGTCCCCCAGGTTGTCCGCCGTCAGGCCGGGCACCGGGGCGCCGGTGTCGGCATAGGTGCATTCAAAGGCCCCCATGGGGGTCTGACCCTTGGTGCAGCGGCGGACCAGGATGTCCCTGCCCTGCCATGTGCACAGCAGCTCCCCCTCCATGGCCCCGCCGTTCCAGGGCTGGTAGCGGGTCTTGTCCGCCAGGAAGCCCTTCTTGTCCCGCTCCCGGGTGTTCAGCCCGTAGAGCATCACCCGCAGGAAGGCGCACCAGGTGGATTTGCCCCCCTCGTTGGGCATGGTCAGAATATTCAGCCCCTCCTTCAGCTCCAGGGTCTGGTGATCCAGACAGCCGAAGGTGGCGGTCATCCGTTTGATCTTCATCGGGGCTCCTCCCTCCCCTCCAGGGCGCACAGGCCGAACCGGGCCGCCCGCTCCAGCAGGGGCAGCTCCTCCGGGGCGGCCTGGTCCATCCGGGCCTTCATATTGCGCAGGAACAGGCCGGTCAGGTTGTCCTCCTCCAGCCGGTCCCACAGCCCGGTCTCCAGCCGGGTGGCGTCCTGGATCTGAACCTCATAGCATTTGTTCCCCAGCAGGGCGTAGAGGGCGGCCTGGTTGAGGCCCTCCTCCTTCCGCTCCCCTACCAGGCGGAAGCGGCAGATGTCCGCCCCGGCCCCGGCGGGCAGCGCCCTCAGCAGGGCGGCGGCCGGGTCCACGCCGGTCACGTCCACCGGGATGTCCCAATAGCGGCGCTTGCAGAGGGGGACGAACTCCATCCGGACCTCCCCGGGGGCCACCTCCCCCGCCAGCACCCCCTTGTCGCCGGTCTCGTCAAAGCCCCGGCCCTCGGGGCAGCCGCAGTAGGCCCAGGCGGTCCGGCCGCTGCCGGACACCTCGGTGCGCTGGTGGATGTGGCCCAGGGCCACATAGTCCATGCCGGTGGCGGCCAGCTGCTCCGCCGTCAGGGGGCCGTAGCGGCTCCGGCTCTGGCCGGCGGCCAGGTCGCCGTGGACCACCATCAGCCGGGTCAGGCCCTCGTCGTAGTCCGCCTTGAAGTGCTCCAGGGGGGAGGCGTCCTTGTACTTGGAGGTAAAGGCCGCCCCATAGACCGCCGCCCCCAGCTCGGGCAGCTCCACCCGCTCGAAGTACTCCGAGCGGAAGATGTGCACGTTGTCCGGCCAGCGCGCCGTGGCATAGGGGGAGTGGTCGGAATAGGGGTCGTGGTTGCCCGGGGCGATGAAGATCTTGGCCTTCATGCCCCCGAAGGTGTCGGAGAGCATCCGGGTGGTCTCATAGTACACCCCGTCCCCGTCAAACAGGTCTCCGGCGATCAGCACCACGTCCGCCTGCCGCTCCTCCGCCAGGGCGGCCAGCCGGTCCAGCAGCTCCCGCTGCTCCGCCCGCCGCCGCCGGGCCTTCTCCGCCGGCAGGGCGCGGAAGGGGGAGTCCAGATGGAGATCGCCGGTATGTAATATGCGAATCATAGCTTGTTCTCACTCCTGAAGGTCTACCCGCTGGACGCGGGCGCACCGCTTGGTCTTGGTATCGATGGTAAACAGGGCGGCCTCCAGCTTGCACCGGCCCGGGGCGGGCTCATAGCGCCGGGGCAGGCCGCCCAAAAACAGGTTGACGGACTGCTCGGGCCGGATGCCCAGGATGGACTCCGCCGGGCCGGTCATCCCCAGGTCGGTGATGTGGCCGGTGCCCCGGGGCAGCACCTTGGGGTCGGCGGTGGGCACATGGGTGTGGGTGCCCCACAGGGCGCTAACCCGGCCGTCCAGGTACCAGCCCAGGGCCAGCTTCTCGCTGGTGGCCTCGGCGTGGAAGTCCACCAGCACAATGTCCGCCTCTGGGTGTTCCAGAATCCGGTCCGCCGTGGTGAAGGGGCTGTCCACATTGGGGTTCAGCTCCACCCGGCCGATCAGGTTGAGCACCCCGATGCGCAAGCCGTGGGGGCCGTCAAAGACCCCGTAGCCCCGGCCGGGCAGGCGGGGGGAGAAGTTGGCGGGCCGGAGCACGCAGGGGGCGGTGTCCAGGTAGTCGGCGATCTGGAGCTTGCTCCAGGTGTGGTTGCCCAGGGTGACCACGTCCGCCCCGCTGTCCAGGATGTCCTCGGCCTGGTTGGGAAACAGCCCGATGCCGGCGGCGTTCTCCCCGTTGACCACGGTGAAGTGGATCTCCTTTTCCCGCTTGAGCCGGGGCAGGCTGCGCCGCAAAAAGTCCAGTCCGGCCTGGGCGACCACGTCCCCCACGGCCAGTACGTTCAATTCCACAGTGAATGCCTCCAAATTGACATAATGATACCTCTATAGTATAAGCGAAAACCCAGAAAATCGCAACGGGTAAAGGGCGTCCCCGGCGGGATGCGCCCCAAAAAGTTTTTCCTTGCTCCC
>CAZAIF010000011.1:24053-25580 GCA_964485125.1 uncultured Oscillospiraceae bacterium
CTCTTTGACCGCTTTGGGAACCGGAGGCTCACCTATGCCAAGGTGCACACCTGCGACTTCGGCGCCGAGCGCAATCTGGCCCCCGGCGACAGCTTTTCCGTGGCCGGGCTGGACACCGCCCAGGGCCCGGTCCAGGTGGGGGCCATGATCTGCTACGACCGGGAGTTCCCCGAGAGCGCCCGGCTGCTGATGCTCCAGGGGGCGGAGCTGATCCTGGCGCCCAACGCCTGCCCCATGGAGCGCAACCGGCTGGCCCAGCTCCGGGGGCGGGCCTACGAAAACATGCTGGCCATCGCTACCTGCAACTACCCGGAGGGGGTGCCCGACTGCAACGGCCGCTCCACCCTCTTCGACGGGGTGGCCTATCTGCCCGAAGGGGAGGACAGCCGGGACACCTGCCTGCTGGAGGCGAACGGGGCCGAGGGCATCTATCTGGCCCGGCTGGACCTGGAGCTGCTGCGCCGCTGCCGGGCCAGCGAGGTCCACGGCAACGCCTGCCGGCGGCCCGGGCGGTACGGCGGGCTGACCGATCCCCGGGTCTCGCCCTCCTTCCTCCGGCCCGACGCCCGGCGGTGACAGGGCCGCCCAACGGACGAGCGCCATCCGGCTTTTTCCTCCAAAAGCCGGATGGCGCTCTCTGGGTTTTGACGCGCCTCAGGCGCAGAAGCGGTGGTTGCCGATGACGGTGATCAGGGGGCGGCTCCAGATCCAGGCGCTGGTGGCGGTGACCGGGTTGAAGTAGTAGATGGCCCCGCCGGTGGGATCCACCCCGTTCAGGGCGTCCCGGGCGGCCTGGTAGGCCGAGTCGGCCACCGGCTCGTCGATCTGGCCGTCCACCATACAGGTGAAGGCCCCCTGCTCATAGACCACACCGGAGATGGTGTTGGGGAAGGAGGGGTGCTCCACCCGGTTCAGGATGACCGCCCCCACCGCCACCTGGCCGGTGTAGGGCTCCCCCCGGGCCTCGGCGGAGATGACCCGGGCCAGCAGCTGAAAATCGCTGTCGCTGACCGAGCCCCCCGTGGTCATGCCCAGGGCCCGCTGGGTGGCGCTGCCCACGATGCCGTCCACCGTCAGGCCGTTCTTGCTCTGGAAGTAGCGCACCGCCTCGGTGGTCTGGCTGCCGAAGATGCCGTCCACACTGCCGTTATAATAGCCCCAGTTTTTCAACTTGGTCTGGATCGTGGTCACTGCGCTGCCCCGGTCCCCCTGGCGGTAGGTGGCGGCGCCGGCGGGGATCAGGATCATGGCAAACACCATGGCGGCGGTCACTGCCAGCAGCAGCAGACGGCGCGCCAATTTGAACTGTTTCATTTTCATATTCCGACCTTTCGCCTTTTGAGCCTAGTTTAGACAGGGAAGGCGCGGAATATACATCCCGGCGGGGCGCGGTCAGCGGACGAAGTTGGTGGCTACCTGTTCCTCCTGGGGCGGCATCGGGATGCCGTTGGCCCGGCCCAGATCGATGCACTTGAGCAGCCAGGCCATATTGCGCCCCAGGGTGCGCATGGTCTGAAGCCCCTCCAG
>CAZAIF010000012.1:0-10648 GCA_964485125.1 uncultured Oscillospiraceae bacterium
TGTCCGGGCAGGGCCATCAGCTTGATGCCGGGCCAGTCGGCGGGCAGGGCGAAGGCCACGGCGTAGTCGGAGTCGTCGGGGCTCATGAACTTGGTGGGGTTGACGATGATCTCATCCACATAGGGGGCGTTGGAGTTGCAGATCTTGGCGCCCCGGACGATGATGCCCTTGCAGGGCTTGCCGTCGACGCCAATGCCGTCCACGTCGGTCTCCACCACATGGACGAACTGATCGGGGTCGGGCTGCATGTGGGCCCGCTTGTACTTGGGGTTGCGGGAGCCCTTCACGTCGGTCTGGGCGCAGTTGCACACCAGGTCGTTCTCCTGGCAGTACTCGATGTACTTCAGCAGGCGGCTGTGGTACTCGGTGCCGCAGGCCTCGTCGCAGTCATAGGTGACGGAGAACAGGGCGTTCATGGCGTCGGTGCCCATGCAGCGCTGCATGCAGCCGCCCACCCGGTGACAGATCAAACGGGTCATCAGCTGCTTCTTCAGCAGGTCATCCACGGAGCGGTGGATATGGGTGCAGCGGTTGATGTAGTGGCCGGTGATGTGGCTCTTGACCACGCAGACGTCCTCATAGCGGGGATCGTTGGCGGTGTCGTAGCACTGCTGCATCACATAGGTGCCGCCCACAATCCAGTCGGCCAGATCCCGGCCCTCGCCCTCGACGCCGTTGGAGCGGTCCACCTTCTTGCCGTGGAGGTAGACATTGGGCTTCATCTTCAGCAGGCGCTGCTTGTACTGCTCATAGGTGCCGACACGCCAGCCGGCCTCATAGGTGCGTTCAATAGACATACTAACTTCCTCCCATAAATAAAATAAAAAGATGATTTATCTAAAAAGATAACTTGGGGAATTGGCCGTCCTGAGGGGCCTTCCGCGGAATCAGTTGATGGTCATGCCTCCGTCCACGGGGATCAGGACGCCGGTCAGATAGCCGCCGGCGGGAGAGGCGACGAAGTTGACAACGCCGGCGATCTCCTCGGGCATGGCGTAGCGGCGCAGGGAAATCATGCGGGTGACGGCAGCCACGTTCTTTTCGTCGGCCATGACGTCCTTGGTCATGTCGGTGAGGACATAGCCGGGGGCGACGGCGTTGACGGTGATGCCGAAGCGGGCCAGCTCGTTGGCCATGATACGGCTGAGGTGGGTGACAGCGGCCTTCAGAGAGCCGTAGACGGTGTCGCCGATGGGGCTCTTGATGCCGGCGGCGGAGGCCAGGTTGATGATGCGGTAGGGGTGGGTCCCCTTCTCGCAGCCCTGATCCCGCATCTGGCGGGCGGCCAGCTGGGACAAGAAGTAGAGTCCCTTCAGGTCGGCGTCCACATACTTGTCGAAGTACGCCTCATCCATGTCGATCAGCTTCTTGGGCTGTCCGCCCAGGCCTGCGTTGTTGACCAGGATATCCAGGTGTCCAAATGCCTCCACGGTCTTGGCGATCAGGATCTCCCGGGCGGCGGCGCTGGTGACGTCGGTGGCGACCCCCAGGGCCTGTCCGCCGGCGGACTTGATCTCCTCAGCCACCTGGTCGCACTGCACCTGCTTGCGGCCGGTGATGACCACAGCGGCGCCGTAGGCGGCCATGGTGCGGGCAATGGCGTTGCCGATGCCGCGGGTGGAGCCGGTGATAATGGCGACCTTGCCCTTTAAATCATAAGTAGGAAGTGTGAAAGCCATGTGAAACCTCTCCTTTTAAAAATAAAAAAGTTCTTTCTAGAAAAATGATATACGAAAATCGCCTGAGAAGCAAGCGGAAAATCTGTGATTTCCAGAGAATTCCCAGAAAAACAAGCTAACCGCTCAGACGCTATTTATTATAGCATACCGTTTGAACCAATGCAACAAAGCAAAAATGTTTTTTCTCAAATTTGGTGGAATCTGCACACAAGGCGGCGCACCGCCCCGGACCCAAAAACAGGCTGTCCGCCGGGCCTGCGGGCCTACCTGTTCCCCCGCGGTCACTTCTTACGCGCCCCGGAGCGGGGTCATGACAGATGGGGCGCGCCTCCGGCCTTTCCCCGGGCTGCGGAGCCCCGGCTCCCCTCCCCCAAACGGCCCGGCTTTTTCTGCCGGGAAATGATTGACTGGCACTCAAAAATATGTTAGAATAACTTCCGTTGTGAACGCTACTGTGGCTCAATGGCAGAGCATCTCACTCGTAATGAGAAGGTTGTCAGTTCGATTCTGACCAGTAGCTCCACAAGAAAACGAGGCTGCTGCTAATTTTGCAACAGCCTCGCTTTTTGTCTTCCTGGGCCCCGGGGCAGGGAAGTGTATGCCCCCAATATATCCGCAGCGTTAAGGAAAAGTTTGCGCCGGGTTAAAATCCGCCTCTGGACGAAGGCCCCCGGGCGAGGCTCATCCCAGGAGGATGCCGCTGTCCTCCACAGCGGCGACAATCTCCTCCATCCGCTCTACCGGCTCCACCAGGGCGAAGCGGACATGGCCCTCTCCCAGGGTGCCGAAGGCGCTGCCCGGGGTGCAGATCACGCCGCTGCGCTCCATCAGCGCCAGGCAAAACTCCGCCGAGCTGCCGAATCCCGCCGGGACCGGCGCCCAGGCGAACATGCTGCCCTGGCTGTCGGGCACATTCCAGCCGATGGCCCGGAACCCGCCGCAGAGGGCGTCCCGGCGGCGCTGGTACTCCGCCCGGCGGCGGGCCGCCCCGTCCTGGGGGCCGTTCAGAGCTGCGATGGCGGCGTACTGCACCGGCAGGAATACGCCGTAGTCGATCTGGGAGCGCACCTTGCGGAAGTTCTGGACGATCTCCCGGTTGCCCACCACAAAGGAGATCCGGGCTCCGGTCAGGTTGTAGGTCTTGGACAGGGAGTTGAACTCTACCCCCACCTCCTTGGCCCCGGGGATGCTCAGGAAGCTGATCCCCTCCCGGCCGTCGTAGACGATCTCGGAATAGGCGTTGTCGTGGAGGATGATGATGTCGTAGGTCCGAGCGAAGTCCACCAGTTCCTCATAGAAGCGCCGGGGGGCGGTGACGCAGACCGGGTTGGCGGGATAGGACACCACCATCACCCGGGCCCGGCGGGCGGTCTCCTCCGGGATGGCCCCCAGGTCGGGCAGATAGCCCCGCTCCTCCAGCAGACCGTAGCAGGCGATCTCCGCCCCGCACAGCCAGGGGCCCATCTCGAAGATGGGGTAGCCCGGATCGGGGCAGAGCACCAGGTCGCCCGGGTCGCACAGGGGCAGGGCCACATGGGCGATCCCCTCCTGGGAGCCGTTGACCGACAGGATCTCCGAGGGCTCCAGGGCCACCCCGTAGCGGCGCAGATACCAGCCCCGCACCGCCTCCACCAGCTCCGGCAGGTCCCCCAGGGAGTATTTGTAGTTGTCCGGGTTCTCACAGGCGCGGGCCATGGCCTCCATCACGTGGCCGTCGGGCGGGAAGTCCGGGGTGCCCACCGAGAGGTTGAACACCCGCCTGCCCTGGTGGAGCATCTCGTTTTTGCGGTCGTTGAGTACATTGAAAATGCCCGGCTGGAAGGACTCCATCCGCTTGGCAAAGCGCAGTTCCATTCCCTGTTCCTCCCTGTTCGATCTGATCGTCCTATTATACCCCCGGATTCCCCCGATTCCAAGGGAAACGGGCACGGTTTTTTCCGCCCCGACATAGAATACAGGGAAGCGGCAATGCCGCTATCCCCTCTTGAAGGAGGAATGCGCTGTGCCAAACGCGCAAAACAGAACCAAACCCCCGAAGGACGGCGAGACCGCCCCCTGCCGGGACGGCTGCGGCAGCCTGCCGGAGTGCGCCCCCCTCTCGGTGCCCTTCGTCCCCTTTCAGCCGGAGTCGCCCCAGCGCTACGGGCGAATGGAGGCCCTGAGCGAGGGCACCCTGTTCCCGGGGCTGAACCTGCCCTTCCATCTGATGAAAAACGGCCGGGAGGTTGCCCCCTGCCCCCGCACGGAGCTCCAGGCCCTGTCCTTTGTGGTCCAGGAGCTGGGGCTGTACCTGGACACCCACCCGGAGGACGCCGAGGCCTTCACCCTCTACCAGAACTACACCAGGCTGCTGGAGCAGGGCAGGCGGATCTACCTGGAGAAGGTGGGGCCGCTGGTCCAGACCGACGCCGCCCTGGACAACAGCTACACCTGGGTGCTGGGGCCCTGGCCCTGGCAGCACCAAGGGAAGGAGGACTGAGCGATGTTTACCTATCAAAAGACGCTGCAATACCCGGTGAAGATCGACACCCCCAACCCACGCCTGGCCTCGGTGATTATCAGCCAGTACGGCGGGCCCGACGGGGAGCTGGGCGCCTCCATGCGCTACCTCTCCCAGCGCTACGCCATGCCCTACCCGGAGATCGCCGGGCTGCTCACCGATATCGGCACGGAAGAGCTGGGCCATCTGGAGATGGTGGCGGCGGTGGTGCACCAGCTGACCCGGAACCTGAGCGCCAAGGACATCGAGGACTCCCCGCTGGCCCCCTACTTCGTGGACCACACCACCGGGATCTATCCCACCGCAGCCAGCGGCTTCCCCTGGAGCGCCGACGGCATCCAGTCCACCGGCGACCCCATCGCCGACCTGACCGAGGACCTGGCCGCCGAGCAGAAGGCCCGGCTCACCTATGACAACATCCTGCGCCTGTCCGACGACCCGGACGTCAACGACGTCATCCGCTTCCTGCGGGAGCGGGAGATCGTCCACTTCCAGCGCTTCGGCGAGGCCCTGGAGCTGGCCCGCCGCCGGATGAATGAGAAAAACATCTATCTGTTCAACCCGGGCTTCGATCAGAAAAAATCCTGAACGATAAGACTGCCGCCGGCGCGTTCCCCTTCCGGGCCGCGCCGGCGGTTTTGCTCCGCTCCCCCGGGATTGGGCATGCCGTCCGGCAGGAGAAAATGCCCCGGCTCCAGCCGCCCGGCAAAGCATAGCGCCCCAGACGCGAACTACTCCGGTTCGCGTCTGGGGCGGAGCACCGCTCTCATCCGGTCTGCCGCGAAAAACGAACGTCAGAACGCGTCTGCCTGCGGCAGACCAGGCCAGAATGGGGGCGGCACATCCTAGGGCTCCGACGCACGGGGCGCGCCTGCCGTGCTTCCGGCTCCCCTCAGAGCTCGAACTCGCAGTACTCGTAGGCGTTGAGGACCGTGGTGGGGCCGTAAGAGGAGCGCTGGGGGATGTCCCGGCCGTAGCTCCGGTGGACATGCCCGTGGACAAAATACCGGGGCCGGCACCGGTCCAGCAGGCCGCCGAAGCAGACAAACCCCCGGTGGGCCAGGGTGTCCAGGTCCCCCAGACCCCGGGCCGGGGCGTGGGTCAGCAGGATGTCAAACCCCTTCTGCCGCCAGATGGACAGCTGGAGCCGCCGGACCCGGGCGGCCATCTGCCGCTCGGTGTACATGTTCACCCCGTCGGGCCGGTAGCGGTAGGAGCCCCCCAGCCCCAGGATGCGCACCCCGTCGTGGACGCAGATCCGGTCCTCCACACAGATGCACCCCTCCGGGGGCTGGTGGTCGAGCTGGTCGTCGTGGTTGCCGCGGACGTACAGCACCGGGCAGCGGGCCATGGTGACCAGAAACTCCAGGTACTCCCGGCTCAGGTCGCCACAGGACAGGATCAGGTCGTACCGGCTCAGCCGGCCGGGGGTATAGTAATCGTAAAAGCATCTCGCCACCTGATCGGCGACGGCCAAAATCTTCACATTGTCTCTCCATTCCCGTCCGCCGGGGCCCTTTGCCACCCGGGCGGCGTCTATCTGTCTTCGGTGGCCCGGTCCACCCCCACGATGTCCACGGTGGCCTTACCCTCCTCGCTGAGCTGCTCATAGGTGGGGATGGTGCCGATCACATTGCCCACCAGCCAGTCCATGCGGATGATCTGCTCCGGGCTCAGATACTGCTCCTCCCCCGCCGCCTGCCACCCGTCCTGGGTGGTGATGGGGCCCCGGAAGGGGGTGCAGATCCCGGCGCAGATGGACTGTTCCAGCAGCTTGGAGAGCTTGCGGGTGCTGTCGGGCAGCCGGGAGGAGCAGAGCACCTCCACCACTCCGGCGGTCATGCCCCAGTAGTAGTTCAGGGCCTTGCCGCTCTCCTGGTACTCGCTCTGGAAGGTGCCGTTCAAAATACTGCGGATGATGGTCTCATAGTAGACCCCCCACTGCCACAGGGGCATGGCCAGCACATCCCGGCTGTCCCCCTCCACCCGGTAGAGGCCGAAGCTGCTCCGGGAGCCCTCCAGCAGCCGGGCCGCGTCCTGGGAGGAGATCAGGCTGATCCCCTGGTCAGTCAGCCGCCGGGCCGCCTCCCAGGTGCCCACCGCCGAGGACCACTCCAGATAGACCTGGGCCTGGGGGTTGACCATCTGCATCCCCAGGGCGAAGGCGTTCACCCCGGCGATCTGGCCAAAGATGGGATAGTCGCAGATGTAGCCCGCCCGGCCGTCCCGGGAGAGGGTGCCGGCAATGGCGCCGATGATGAACTTGGCCTCGTACATCCGGGCGTAATAGGTGCGGATATAGCGGTGGGACTTGTTCAGGGAACAGTTCAGGATGTTCACCTCCGGGTGGTCCACCGCGGCCCGGAGGCTGGCCGGGAGCAGCTTGGGGGAGGTGGTGAAGAGGACGGTGTTGCCGTCGGCAACGGCCCGCTCAATCACCTCCAGCGGGTCCCCGTCCAGGGCCTGCTCATAGGCGGTGGTGAGGATCTGGCCCCGGAACACCCGCTGCACATGGCTGCGGCCCAGCTCGTGGGCATAGGTCCAGCCGGAGATGGTGGGGTTCTTGTCGTGGATGAAGGCCACCTTCAGCGCCTGCTCCCCGCCGCCGCCCAGCACCAGGGAGAGCAGGCCGGGCTTTCTCTTCTCCTTCTCCTCCTCCGGGGTGAGCTTGACGTCGATGGGGGCCTCCTCCTGCTGGAGGGTGATCTCCTCCCACACCTTGGCGATGGAGCGCTTCATCTCCGCCGGGGACTGGAGCCGCAGCTCCTGATAGCCGTACACCTTCATGTAGGCCAGCATGGCGTCCCCCACGGTGGTGGCCAGCTTGCCGCCCCCCATGGCCAGGTAGTGCTGGCGGAAATAGTGGAAGGTGGTGGTAAAGTGGCTGCGCTCCTCCGCCGTCCAGGGCTCATCCGGGGCCTTGCCCATCAGCCGCTGGAGCTCGGCGTAGCCGCCGGGCTTGGAAAACTCCAGGAAATTGATCTTGCTGTAGCGGTAGAAGTCCACAAACTCGTAATAGAGCTCCACCTCCCTGTCCCCGGTGCGGGGGGGCAGCACCCGCCGCACCTCGGCGGAGACGGTGATGGCGCCGAAGAATTTCAGCACGCTGACCCGCTTGTTGCCCTCCTCCACATAGAAGCGGTTCATGTACTCATAGACCTTGACCGGATCCCGGATGCCCTCCTTCAGGTGGGCGGAGGAGAGCAGCCGCCACTTGTTGGCAAACTCCGAGCGCTCCTCCAGCAGGGGCATGAAGTTGCGGGCGAAGGAGGTGGTGCGCCCCACCGTCTTGGTGCCCACGATGAACTCCGCCGGAACCTGGACCAGCCCCAGGGATTCGGTGGAGGTGTAGAGCTCCCCGGGGATCAGCTCGTCCAGGGCGGGCAGATAGGGGGCATCCCCCTTGCTCTGACAGGCACGGAACTCCCGCTGCCCCAGCCGCAGGGCCTCGTGATAGTATTGCTCAGCCATCCTGATTCCTCCTGACGCCACAGCCGCCCTCCGGGCCTGCGGAAACCTTTGCCATCAACAACATATACGTTTTGCCCCCCGTTGTCAAGCGGGAAAAAGAAGGCCGCCGGAGCATTCGCTCCGGCGGCCAAAAATGCCGGGTCATGGGCCCCGCCCCAGACTCAGGGCAGGGGCGCGGGGCACAGCTGCGCCAGATCAGCCTCTGGTGCGGCGCTTGTTCAGCACAAACAGCACCACCAGGGCGGCCAGCGCCAGGATGCCAACGCCGCCGATCACAAAGGGCATGGCGGTATCGCCGGTCTTGGGAGAGGTGGTCGTGGTGGAAGTCGCGGGCTTCTGGGCGCCGGTGGAGGGCTTCTCCGTGCCGGTTCCGGGGGCTTCCGTGCCGGTGCCGGGATCTTCGGTGCCGGGCTGCTCCGTGCCGGGATCCTCGGTGCCGGGCTCCTCGTCGGTGCCGGGGTCTTCCGTACCGCCCACAGGAGTGGCGGTCAGGGGCTGCACGGCGCCGTCCTTGACATACAAGGCGGTGATGAAGGCGTAATCATCGTCCCCGTTGGGATCGTGTCCGCCGTCGGAGAAGGAGCTCAGGTTGTCCGCAGTGCCGTACATCAGCCGGTCCACGGTGTACTCGGTGGCGCCCTCAGTGCCGGGGGCCACGACCACGCCGTCCAGGACCGCCAGGGTCAGCTTGTCGTCCTCGGTGTACCAAACCTGGGGCTCAGAGTCACCGCCGGGAGGCATCATGCCGCCCTCGCCGCCGGGGCCGCCGCCTTCGCCGCCCTCGCCCTCGCCGGGCTCGGTGGGCTTAGTGGCCGTGGAGGTGTCCCGGGTGTAGGTGACGTTGCCGACGATGCAATCACCGGCGGTCAGGTCGACGGGCTGGCCGTCCAGGGTCAGGATGCCTGCCACGTACAGGGTGACAGGGGTGCTGGCCACGATGCCGGTGGAAGCGGCGGTGACGTTGTTCACAATGCCGTTGCCGGTGACGGTCCAGACGGAGCCGGGCTCCACGTTGACGTCGATGGTGTTATAGGTGTTGCTCTGGATCCTGTTGGCCACCTGGCCGATGTCAAAGTAGTGGCCGATGGGGAAGCTGATGTTCTGATACTGGAGCCAGTCCTCGGAGGCCTTCTTGCCGGCAGGGGCAGCCTTGACCGCGTCAGAGCCAGCCTTGGTGACATGGATGGCGGCGGTGGAGGAGATCTGGCCCTCCAGGGTGGAGCTGCCGGTCAGGTTGATGGTCATGGCAATGGGGGACTGAGCGCCGGAGCTGTTGGACTCCCAGCCGGTGGCGTTGAAGATGTCGCCGGTCAGCCGGACGTTGTTCAGGTTGTACACGCCGGTGTTGCTGCCGGCGGCGTCGGCGCCCACGGTGGGCCAGCCGGAATACTCCTCATGGGTGGTGTAGAAGGAGAAGGTGCCCATGTCCATGCCGGTGGTGGTGTCGTCATTGTCCATGGCCTGGATCAGAATGCCGTTGCCGGGATTCAGGGTGGAGTTGTCCACAGTGACGGTCAGATCGCAGCCGGTCTTGTGGAGGATGGAGGTGTAGCCGGAGGTGACCACCGTGTTGTTCAGCAGGCTCAGGGTGTCCGTACCCTGGTGGGCCATGAAGCCGAAGGTGTCGGAGTTGATGGTGGTGGTCTTGCTCTCCGTGGGGATGTAGGTCTCCAGCAGGTTGCCGTTGGCGTCCACCAGATCCACGGGGGTGCCGGCCTGGAGGGAGGTGTAGGTGGCGGAGCCGCCGGTCAGGATGTTGGCATAGGTGCCCACGGTCATGTCCACGCCGTAGAAGCGCTCGTCGGCGTCACCGATGGTATAGGTGCCGTAGCCGGCCCGGCTGGTGTAGGGGTTGGCGGCGGCGCCGGTGGCGCCATACTCGGTGTCGAAGGTGCCGCCGGCCTGAATGGGATAGTCGGCGCCGGTGAGAGACATGGTGCTGTTGACCACGTTGAGCTTCATGTTGGTGCCCGAGTCGGTGGACAGGATGGCCCACTGGGCGGCGCTCATATCGGAGTCAATGACGGTGGTGGAGGAGTCGGTGCCCATCAGGTTGGTGGTCCGGGAGGTGCCCATGATGCCCAGAATCCAGGGGGGCGCAACCATGGTGGACTGGTCGGGGGAGTTCAGATAGCCCTCGTACAGGGTGCCGCCGTCGGAGTGGAACTTGGAGTTCTTGATGATGACGTCGGCGCCGTCGTCGGCGAACAGGGCCAGGTTGGCCACGCCGGAGACGTTCACGGTGGAGTTATTGATCCTCAGCACCGAATCGCCGTAGGCGGCGATCGCGGCGCCCAGGCCGGAGAAGTCGCAGGTGACGGTGCCGTCGCCGTCGGAGTCGATGGAGATGTAGGCGTCGTTGATGGTGTAGTCGGAGTCCTTCACAATGATCGGGTTGAAGCCCTCCCAGGTGGACTCGATGTGCAGGCCGGTGGCGCTGGTGTCGGTCACCCGCGCACCCATGTTGATCACGTCTGTAATCGACACGGAACCGTCGCCCGCTGCGTTTGCCGTCATGGCCAAGCTGAAGGCCATGGCCAGCGCAAGTGCCAATGACAGCAGCTTGCTCAATTTTCCTTTCCTCATATCCCTACCTTCCTTTCGATCGTGTGCGCATGCACAGGTTATTTCGATTTCCTATGCATTTCTCTGGTGATTTTACAATTTATTTTGGCCCATGTCAACTGTTTTTTGTGCAGCTTCCACAGTCCAGCGCAATCCACTTCCCAAATTTTTGTGCAAGGCGTATGTATTCCGATTTCTAATTATTTCTAATGAAAAGGACTAAAAATCAAAGCTGTCAGGGTATTTCGGAAACATAATGATTCTCATTAAAAAACAAGTACCCCTATTTTCTCTCCCAGAAAATAGGGGTACGCCGCAAACTTAAATTTTTTTCAGTTTGACCCGCTCCGGCCCTGGAGCCGATCCAAAATCACCCGATCCGCCGGGCAGAAATGGTAGCAGTCCAGCTCCTCCGGGAATACCCAGCGCAGGT
>CAZAIF010000012.1:10748-24724 GCA_964485125.1 uncultured Oscillospiraceae bacterium
TCCGCCGGGCAGAAATGGTAGCAGTCCAGCTCCTCCGGGAATACCCAGCGCAGGTCGTTGTGCTCCAGTTTTTGAGGCGTCCCGGCGGCGATGGCGGCGGAAAACAGCGTCAGATGGACTGTCAGATCCGGGTAGGCGTGGGTGACCTCCATATAGACCTCCCCCGGCTCCACGGTGATGTCCAGCTCCTCCCGGCATTCCCGGATCAGGGCCGCCTGCCGGGTCTCCCCCGGCTCCACCTTGCCCCCCACAAACTCCCACAGCAGCCCCCGGGCCTTGTGGGCCGGGCGCTGGCAGATCAAAATGCGCCCCGCTCCGTCCCGGATCAGGGCGGCCACCACTTCCGTCATAACAATCCCCCTATTCCGCCGCCATAGCCGGGCAATTCGCCTGAAAGGTCAATCTCCCCGCTCAGTCCAGCTTCCACCAGGTGCAGGAGGCGGGGGGCAGCTCCGCGCCGCCGTGGAATTCCTCCCGCCGGCCGGTCATCAGGTTCTGTCCAGCGCCAGTCCCCGGGTCAAATGGGACAAAGGCGCTCTGCCGCTCGGCGTTGACCGCCACCAGGATCCGCTCCCCCCCGTCCCGGCGCTCAAACACCAGCTGCCTGGGCTGGATCTGGATATTATGGTAACTTCCTCGGCACAGGGCGGAGTGGCTGCGGCGGAGCCGGGCCAGCCGGGCGATCCAACCGGTCAGATCGTTCCACTCCGGCCGCTCCAGGGCCGGGCGCAGGGCCGGGTCCCCGTTCCGCTTGTCCCCTTCTATGCCCCACTCGCTGCCGTAGTAGAGGCAGGGCACCCCGGGCATGGCGAAGAGCAGGCCGTAGAGGGCAGGGAGCTGGTTTTTGTCCTGAAGCTGGGTGGCAATCCGGCTGACGTCGTGGTTGTCGGCGAAGCAGAGCAGCTGCTTTCTCCGGTAGAGGCACCACGGCTCTGAGCCGAACTGGCGGTTCAGGCTGTAGGCAATCTCGTGCATATTGCCGGTGTTGAAGCTGGAGTAGAGGCCCTTGTAACACTCGTAGTTGGTGACGCTGTGGCAGGCGTCGGGGTTCATCCACCGGTTGTAGTCCCCGTGGAGGGTCTCCCCCACCAGCACGAACTCCGGCTTCAGCCCCTCGGTGAACCGGCGCAGCTGCCGCAAAAAGCCCTCCTCCAGGCTGTAGGCCACGTCCAGCCGCAGCCCGTCGATGCCGTAGTCGGCCACCCAACCCCGGATGGCGTCGAAAATATGGCCGGCCACCTCCGGGTTGCGCAGGTTCAGCTTGACCAGCTCCTGGCAGCCCTCCCAGCCCTCGTACCAGAAGCCGTCGTGATAGCCGGTGTCCCCGTCGAAGGAAAGATAAAACCAGTCCCGGTACGGGCTGTCCCACTTGTGCTGCCGCACGTCCTCGAAGGCCCAGAAGCCCCGGCCCACGTGGTGGAACACTCCGTCAAAGAGCACCCGGATGCCGGCGGCGTGGAGGGCGTCGCAGACCCGCTTCACATCCTCCCGGGCGCCCAGGCGGCAGTCCACCCGGTTGAAGTCCCGGGTGTCGTAGCCGTGGGCGTCGCTCTCAAAGAGGGGGTTGAAGAGCACACAGTCCGCCCCCAGGGCCCGGATGTGCTCCACCCAGTCCAGCAGCCGCAGAATCCGCCGATCTTCCACCCCGTCGTTCCGGAGGGGCGCCCCGCACAGCCCCAGGGGATAAATCTGATAGACCACCGCGTCCTCATACCACATCATCGTTCCGCTCCTCTCTCGGCCTTCTGTGGCTATACTATACTGTCATTTCAGAAAAGAATCAAGGACATTCTCCCCCGGCCGGGCCGGAGGGAGGAAAATTAGCCGTTTTGCCCCCTCCCCAAACCGGCGGAAAGCTGTTATAATAAAGCAATATCTCACTCCCTATGAGAAATCACCTCTCAATTTAAAATAGGAAAGAGGGAAATCACAATTTGACACCGACAAACAAACCGTTGACCCGGCTGGGGATGGTCCTGGGCTTTCTCAAGGGCGCCAAGGGCCTCTTCCTGCTGGGGATCCTGTTCGCCTGCCTGTCCACCCTGGCGGAGATGATCCGGCCCAAGATCATCGAGTTCACCGTGGACGGCATCCTGGGCGACCAGAGCTTCACCCTGCCCGGCCCCCTTCAGCTCTGGCTGGACCGCTTCGGGGGCGGCGTGGCCGGGCTGCTGGCGCGGCTGTGGGTCCCCGCCCTGGCGGTGGTGGCCTGCTCCCTGGCGGCGGCGCTGCTGCGCTACTTCTACCAGATGTTCACCGTCCGGGGCAGCGAGACCTTCGTCAAGTCCATGCGGGACCAGCTCTTCGGCCACATCCAGCGCCTGAGCTGCCAGTGGCACTCCACCCACCAGACCGGCGACATCATCCAGCGGTGCACCACCGACGTGGAGATGGTCAAGATGTTCCTCTCCGACCAGCTGGTCACCCTGCTGAGCATGGTCATCACCATCGTGCTCTCCCTGGTCTTCCTGTTCCGCATCAGCGTCCCCCTGGCCCTGGTGGCCCTGGCCAGCATGCCCATCCTGATCGGCTACTCCTTCTGGTTCCACCAGAAGATCGGCTCCTCCTTCCGGGAGTGCGACGAGCAGGAGGGCGTGCTGTCCACCATCGCCCAGGAGAACCTGACCGGCGTCCGGGTGGTCCGGGCCTTCGGCCGGGAGCGCAGCGAACAGCTCCGCTTCGCCGGCCAGAATGAGACCGTCACCGACAAGTGGATCCGCCTGGGCAAGTACCTGTGCACCTACTGGTTCTGCGGCGACTTCCTGACCGGGGGGACCATGCTGGTGCTGCTGTGCTGGGGCTGCGTGCTGTGTGTGGACGGCACCCTGACCGTGGGCGGTCTGTTGGCCGCCATCTCCTACCTGACCATGCAGGTCCGCCCGGTGCGGGGCATGGGCCGGGTGCTCAGCGAGATGAGCAAGACCGGCGTGTCCATGCAGCGGTTGCTGGCCATCATGGCCTCCCCGGCGGAGCGGGACGCCCCCGGGGCGGACACCCCGGACATGACCGGGGACGTGGTCTTTGACCACGTCAGCTACGGCTACCCCGGCCACCCGGAGCTGCTCCATGACATCAGCTTCACCATCCCCGCCGGCACCACCCTGGGCATCCTGGGGGGCACCGGCAGCGGCAAGAGCACCCTGGCCCACCTGCTCGCCCGGCTCTACCCCCTGCCCCCGGAGGAGGGGCACATCACCGTGGGGGGCAGGGACATCCAGGGGATGCAGGCCCAGTGGGTGCGCCGGAACGTGGGCTTCGTGCTCCAGGAGCCCTTCCTGTTCTCCCGGAGCATCGCCGAGAACATCGCCATCACCCGCCCCCGGACCGACCTGGACGAGGTGCGCCGGGCGGCCCGGGCAGCCTGCCTGGAGCGCACCGTGGACGAGTTCCCCAGCGGCTTCGACACCTTCGTGGGGGAGCGGGGGGTCACCCTCTCCGGCGGCCAGAAGCAGCGGGCGGCCATCGCCCGCACCCTGACCCTCCAGGCCCCCATCCTGATCTTCGACGACTCCCTGTCCGCCGTGGACGCGGAGACCGACGCGGCCATCCGCGCCAACCTGAGGCAGTACATGGGCCGCGCCACCGTCATCCTGATCAGCCACCGGATCACCACCCTGCGCTCGGCGGACCAGATCCTGGTGCTGGAGAACGGCCGCATCACCCAGCGGGGCACCCACCGGGAGCTGGCCGCCCAGGAGGGGCTCTACCGCACCATTTGCCAGATCCAGGAGGGAAAGGAGGAGGAGAGCGATGGCTGAACCGAATTCCAAGGGCGGGCGGGCCCCGTCCAGGCCGGTGCGGCTGAAGTGGTACGGCATCCCGGCCATCTTCCCCTTTATCCGGCCCCACAAGCGGCTGCTCATCGTCATTATCGTCACCATGATCCTCAGCAGCGTGGCCGACGCGGCCTATCCCCTGTTCCAGAACTACGCCATCAACCGCTACATCGGCCAGGGCACCCTGGACACCCTGCCGGTGTTCATCGCGCTCTACCTGGCCCTGCTGCTCTTCCAGGGGCTCATCAACGCCTGGGGCGGCTACGCCGCCAACACCGCCGAGGTCCGGGTGGACCGGGACGTGCGCCAGGCCTGCTTCGACCACATCCAGACCCTCTCCTTCAGCTACTTCAACCAGAACAGCGTGGGCTATATCCACGCCCGGGTCATCTCCGACCCCAACCGGATCGGCCAGATCGTCAGCTGGGGGCTGATGGACGTAGTGGTCTGCCTGTCCTACATCCTGTGCATCTTCGTGGTCATGTTCCTGCTCAACCCGATGCTGGCCCTGCTGCTGCTGTGCGTGGTGCCGGTCATCGTGGCGGTGACCGTCTTTTTCCAGCGCCACCTGACCGCCGCCAACCGGAAGGTGCGGGAGTGGAACAGCATCATCACCGGCAACTTCAACGAGGGCATCACCGGGGCCAAGACCATCAAATCCCTGGTGGTGGAGGACAAGATGCAGCAGGACTTCGAGGCGGACACCCAGTCCATGCGCCGCTCCGCCGTGCGGGCGGGCTGGTTCCGGGCCCTGTTCCAGTCCAGCATCATCTTCCTGTCCAGCATCGCCCTGGCCCTGGTGCTGTGGCGGGGCGGCGTGCTCACCCGCCAGGGGCTGATGCTGGTGGGCAACCTGGCGGTGTTCATGAACTACGCCACCTCCATCACCAGCTACGTCCAGGACCTGGTGGGCACCATCGCCAACCTGATCAACTCCCAGGTCAACATCGAACGCATCCAGCGGCTGCTGGACACCAAATCCGACGTGACCGACACCCCGGAGGTCATCGCCCGCTACGGCGACGCCTTCCACCCCAAAATGGAGAACTGGGAGGAGCTGCATGGGGAGATCGAGTTCCGGGACGTCACCTTCCGCTACCCCGACGGGGAGGAGAACGTGCTGGAGCACTTCAACCTGAAGGTGCCCCAGGGCTCCATGGTGGCCATCGTAGGGGAGACCGGCGCCGGCAAGAGCACCCTGGTCAACCTGGTGTGCCGGTTCTACGAGCCCACCCAGGGCCAGGTGCTCATCGACGGCCGGGACGCCCGGGAGCGCAGCCAGCTGTGGCTGCACAGCCACATCGGCTATGTGCTCCAGACCCCCCACCTGTTCAGCGGCACCGTGCTGGATAACCTGCGCTACGGCAACCCCGACGCCTCCATGGAGGAGATTGAAGCGGCGGTGAAGCGGGTCAGCGCCGGCAAGGTGATCGCCCGGATGGAGCAGGGCTATGACAGCCAGGTGGGCGAGGGAGGCGACCTGCTCTCCACCGGGGAAAAGCAGCTGCTCAGCTTCGCCCGGGCCCTGCTGGCCGACCCCCGCATCCTGGTGCTGGACGAGGCCACCAGCAGCGTGGACACCCTGACCGAGCAGGCCATCCAGGACGCCATCAGCACCGTCACCGCCGGGCGCACCAGCTTCGTCATCGCCCACCGGCTCTCCACCGTCCGGGACGCCGACGTCATCCTGGTCATGCGGGACGGCAAGATCGTGGAGCGGGGCCGCCACCGGGAGCTGCTGGAGCAGAAGGGCTATTACTACCGCCTCTACACCCAGCAGTTCGTCCAGGAGTCCTCCGACGCGGCCATGCGGCGCAGCGCCGGCGGGGCGGAGGACGCGGTCTAAATACGCGCCTGTGTCCCATGTGTTCTGCCCGGTCAGCCCATACCTATCCCAAACACTCCGCGCCGCGGGCCGGACTTTGTTCCGGCCCGCGGCTGTGTTTTTCGGGGGAATCCCTATTTTTCAACGGAAATAATTCACAAACTGTTTAGGACTGGCCGGGGCGGTTTTGGTATAATAAAGAAAATCAGATCGATCGGGGGAATCGCTGTGGGCGCTTTTGTAGAGTTCCGGGATGTGACAAAGATCTATCACTCCGGCGACGTGGAGGTAAAGGCCCTGTCCGACGTCAGCTTTGAGATCGAACAGGGAGAATTCTGTGTCATCGTGGGGGAGTCCGGCGCGGGCAAGACCACCCTGCTGAATATCCTGGGGGGCATGGACACCCTGACCAGCGGAAGCGTGATCATGGACGGGGTGGAGATCAGCGCCTTCAACCGCACCCAGCTGGAGAACTACCGGCGCTTCGACATCGGCTTCGTCTTCCAGTTCTACAACCTGATCCCCAACCTGACGGCGCTGGAAAACGTGGAGATCGCCGCCCAGCTGTGCCCCGACCACCTGCCCCCGGACCAGGTGCTGGAGGCGGTGGGGCTGGGCCACCGGATGAACAACTTCCCCTCCCAGCTCTCCGGCGGCGAACAGCAGCGGGTGTCCATCGCCCGGGCCCTGGCCAAGCGCCCCAAGCTGCTGCTGTGCGACGAGCCCACCGGCGCCCTGGACTATGAGACCGGCAAGTCCATTCTGAAGCTTTTGCAGGACACCTGCCGCCGGGACGGCATGACCGTGGTCATCATCACCCACAACAGCGCCCTGTCCGCCATGGCTGACCGGATCATCCGGGTCAAGAGCGGCACCATCCACTCCGTGCGGATGAACGACCACGTGATCCCGGTGGAGCAGATCGAATGGTAAACCGGGGCAAGGCGGTGAGCAGGGTATGACAAAGCCATTTCAAAAAAACATCTGGCGCAGCATCACCGGCAGCTTTGGCCGCTATTTGGCCATTCTGCTGATCATCATGCTGGGGGTGGCCTTCCTCACCGGCCTGCGGCTGACCCGGCCCGCCATGATCGAGACCGCCACCGAATACCTGGAGCAGACCGCCCTCTATGACCTGCGGCTGATCTCCACCATCGGCTTTGACGACGACGATGTGGCCGCCGCCGCGGGCTGCGACGGGGTCACCGCCGCCGAGGGCAGCGTCAGCACCGACTTCCTCTGGACCGTGGGGGACGAGGACCGGGTGCTCCACGCCCGCACCCTGACCGGCAGCCTCAACCTGCCCGAGCTCCAGGAGGGCAGGCTGCCTCAGGCCGCCAACGAGTGCGTGGTGGACGCGGACCGGTTCTCCTCCGATATGATCGGCCAGACCATCCAGATCTCCGACCACAACGACCAGGACACCCTGGACCTGTTCGCCTATCGGGAGTACACGGTGGTGGGGCTGGTCCACTCCCCCCTCTACCTGGACGTGGACCGGGGGACCTCCTCCCTGGGGGACGGCACGGTGGACGCCTTTATCCTCATCCCCGCCGAGGGCTTTGACTCGGAGTACTACACCGAGCTGTTCGTCAAATGCGCCGACTACCCCCTCTACTCCGACGAGTACGATGCGGTCATCGACCAGCTGACCCTGGCGGTGGAGGACGGCGTCACTGCCTCCGTCCAGCTCCGGTACAACGACCTGGTGGCCGATGCGGAGCAGGAGATCGCCGACGGCCAGCAGGAGCTGGACGACCAGCGCTCCGAGGCCCAGACCGAGCTGGACGACGCCAGGGTGGAACTGGACGACGCCTGGGCCCAGCTGGAGGACGCTCGGAAGGAGCTGGAGGAAGGCCAGGCGGAGCTGGACGCCGCCAAAGCAGAGCTGGATGCCGCCAAGGCGGAGTTGGACGCCGGGGCGGAGCAGCTCCAGAGCGGCTTCACCTCCTGGGAGGGCGCCCTGGAGGCCGGATGGGCCGCCTATAACGACGGCCAGGCCCAGCTGGACGCGGCCATCGCCCAGGGGCAGCAGCTGCTCGGCGAGCGCCTGTACCAAATGGAGACCGCCGAACAGGCCTACTCCGACGGCATGGCCCAGCTGGAGGAGGGCCAGGCCCAGTATGACCAGGGGCTCGCCCTCTGGCAGCAGGGCTATGACCAGTATCAGGCCGGACTGGCCGAGTACGAGGCCAATTACGCCGCCTATCAGGCGGCTCTGGAGCAGTACCAGCAGGCATTGGAGCAGTTCAACGCCATCAAGGACACCCTGTCCCCCGAGGAGGCCGCCCGGCAGGAGGCCGCCCTGGAGCAGACCCGGCTCACCCTGGAGCAGACCGCCGCCGCCCTGGAGGCAGGCAAGGCGGAGCTGGACGCGGCCAACGAAGAGCTGACCGCCCGGAAAGCCCAGCTGGACGAGAGCGCCGCCACCCTGGCGGAGAGCCGCCAGCAGCTGGAGGAGCTGCGGGCCACCCTGGACAACGGCTGGGAACAGTACAACGCCGGCGTGGCGGAACTGGAGGAGCAGCAGGCGGCCCAGCAGGCCACTCTGGACAGCGCCCGCGCCTCTCTGGAGCAATTCCAGTCCGGCATCGACGCCTATTATGACGGCCTGGCCAGCTACAACGACGGGGTGGAGACCATCCGGGAGGGCTGGCAGGAGTACAACGACGGCCTGGCCGAATACCAGGAGGGGCTGGCCGAATACGAGGACGGAGTGGCCGAATTCGACCAGGAGATCGCCGACGCCGAGCAGACCCTGGACGACGCCCGGGCGGAGCTGGCCGACCTGGAGGAGCCGGAGCTCTATGTGCTCAGCCGCAGCGAGAGCAACAGCGGCTACATCACCTTTGAGAGCGACTCCACCATCGTGCAGCGGCTGTCCACCATCTTCCCCATCTTCTTCTTCCTGATCGCCGCCCTGGTCTGCTCCACCACCATGACCCGGATGGTGGACGACGACCGCACCCAGATCGGCACCCTGCGGGCCCTGGGCTACAGCCGGGGGGCCATCCTGTCCAAATACCTGCTCTACTCGGGCAGCGCGGCCACCATCGGCTGTTTGCTGGGCTATTTCGGCGGCGGCTGGCTCTTCCCGGCGGTCATCTGGATCGCCTACAAGATGCTCTACAACATCCCCGGCTTCATCTGCACCTATGACCCGGCGCTGTTCGCCATCTCCCTGGCGGCCTCCCTGCTGTGCTCGGCGGGGATCACCTACCTCTCCTGCCGCCACGAGATGCGCAGCACCCCCGCCGACCTGATCCGCCCCAAAGCCCCCTCCGCCGGAAAGCGCATCCTGCTGGAGCGGTTCACCCCCCTCTGGCGGCGGCTGAAGTTCCTCCACAAGGTGTCCCTGCGGAATATCTTCCGGTTCAAAAAGCGGATGTTCATGATGCTGCTGGGCATCGCCGGCTGCACCGCCCTGGTGCTCACCGGTTTCGGCATCCGGGACTCGGTGGCCAACATCGCCAACTATCAGTTCGACGACATCCAGAAGTACGACCTGAGCGTCAGCACCTCCGACCCCATCGCCCAGGACTGGCTGGATGACATCGGCGCCGACTACGGCGAAGCGATCGACGCCCAGGCCGTCTCCCTGATGTCCGCCGGGGAGCTGACCGGCAGCGACGCCACCAAGTCCGTCTACTTCGTGGCCTCCGACGACGAGCACATCACCGACATCTTCGATCTGCACCTGGACGGCCAGCAGATCCCCTATCCCGGGGAGGGCGAGGTGCTGATCTCCGAAAAGCTCTCCCAGCTGGCCGGGGTCCGGGTGGGCGACACGGTGGAGATCTCCATCTCCGACGAGGAGCGTGCCCAGGTTCGGGTGGTGGGCCTGGTGGAAAACTACGTGCAGAACTACGTCTACATGACCGGCGCCACCTATGCCGGGGCCTTCGGCTCCTATGAGCCCACCACCCTGCTCATCCGCACCGTGGAGGGGGAGGACGAGTACAGCCTGGCCGCCTCCCTGTCCAATGAGTCCGGCGTCACCTCCGTCTCGGTCATCACCGACACCCGGAATATGATTGACAACATGATGCGCAGCCTGGACTATGTGGTGGCCCTGATCCTGGCCAGCGCCGCCGCCCTGGCCTTCATCGTGCTGTTCAACCTGGGCAACATCAATATCTCCGAGCGGGTGCGGGAGATCGCCACCATCAAGGTGCTGGGCTTCCACGCCCGGGAGACCGGGGCCTATGTGTTCCGGGAGAACCTGATCCTGTGCTGTATGGGCATTGTCATCGGACTGCCCCTGGGCTTCGGGCTCCACCACTTCGTGATGGACCAGATCCAGGTGGACATGGTGTCCTTCAAGTACGTGGTCAAGCCGGTCAGCTATCTGCTGACGGTGGTGATCGTACTGCTGTTCAGCGTTGTGACCGACCTGATCCTCCGGCGGAAGATCGCCCGGATCGACATGGCCGAATCCCTGAAATCCATCGAGTGACCTCGGCACACCATAGAAAAAAAGCAATGCCGCCGGAATTGGAATTCCGGCGGCATTGTGCTGTCTGTTAGGATGGGGGGAAATCCGCGGGCGAAACCGTCACAGCCCTCTCCCCAGGGAACGGATGCGCTTTTGGATCCAGCGCACCGCCAGGTTGGCCCCCTCCACGATGACGTTGGCGGACAGGCTGACCTCAAAGGCCAGCAGCACGAAGACCGCCAGCACCAGCCAGCCCCCGGCACTCAGATGCAGGTTCAGGGTGAAGATGGCCTGCAGGGCGGTGATGCAGATCAGGAACGCCACCACGCAGACGATCATCAGCAGCTTGCGCAGGGGGTTGAAGGGCTTGCAGGTGCGGTACACCATCAGCAGGCCCACCACCCCCACCACCACGGTGCAGATGGTGCTCATCTCCGTCTCCGGGATCTGGAAGACGATGCAGAACAGCACCACGCCGATGGTGAGCACCAGATCGCTCAGGGCTGAGGGCAGGGCCCGGTAGATCACGTTGGAGAGGAACTTGCCGTGGATCCGGCTGTTATTGGGCTCCATGGCCATGACAAAGGAGGGCAGGCCGATGGTGACGCCGGAGATCAGCGACAGCTGGGCGGCGGTGAAGGGATAGGTGAAGGTGAAGATCAGGGAGATGATGGCCAGGCACAGGGAGAAGATGTTCTTGACCAGGTAGAGGGAGGCGGAGCGCTCGATGTTGTTGATGACCCGGCGTCCCTCCGCCACCACTGAGGGCATGGCAGAGAAGTCGGACTCCAGCAGCACGATGTGGCTGACCTGGCAGGCCACCTGGCTGCCCGAGGCCATGGCCACCGAGCAGTCGGCCTCCTTCAGGGCCAGCACGTCGTTGACGCCGTCGCCGGTCATGGCCACGGTGTGGCCCGCCCGGTGCATGGCCCGGACCAGCTTACGCTTCTGCTCCGGGGTGACCCGGCCGAAGACGGTGTAGCGCTCGGCGGCCTCGGCAATCTCCTCGTCGGTGCGTAGGGTGCGGGCGTCCACATATTGGTCCGCATTGGGGATCTCTGCCCGGCCGGCCACTTCGGCCACGGTGACCGGGTTGTCCCCGGAGATCACCTTGACGGCCACCCCCTGCTCCCGGAAGTAGCGGAAGGTCTCCGGGGCCTCTGGGCGGATCTTGTTGGTGAGCAGGATCAGGCCCAGGGGGGTGACCTCCCTCAGGATCTCCCCGTCCTCCTCCAGCTCCCCCTCGTAGCCCGCCAGCAGCAGCACCCGGCAGCCCAGCCGGGAGTACTCCTCGATGACGTCCCGGTAGTCCCCGTAGAGCTCCCCCAGGATGTTCTCCGGGGCCCCCAGCAGGTAGGTGCCCCCCTTCTGGAAGGTCACCCCGCCGTATTTGCGGGCGGAGGTGAAGGGCATGGCCTTCACGGCCCGGCGGCTCACCCGGCCATCAAAGTAGCGCTTCAGGGCGGCCATGGTCTCGTTGTCGTTCTGCATGGCGTAGACGTAGTCCGCCATGATGTCCCGCAGCTCGTCCTCGCCGGCCACCTCGTCGTCCAGGGCCACCAGGTCCTGGACGATCATCTTGGCCTCGGTGATGGTGCCGGTCTTGTCCACGCAGAGGGTGTCCACCCGGGCCAGGGTCTCGATGCAGCCCATCTCGTGGACCAGGGTCTTGCGCTGGGCCAGCCGGAGCACGCCGGCCACCAGGGCCAGGGAGGTCAGCAGATAGAGCCCCTCGGGGATCATGCCCACCAGGGAGGCCACCGTGGAGACCACCCCGTCCCGGATGGTGTTCTCCAGGATATTGATCTCCTTGAAGGCCATCAGGATGCCCAGGGGGATCAGGATGATGCCGATGACCATGACCAGACGGCTCAGGGAGCGCATCATCTCCGACTGGGGCTGCTGCTTCTGCTGCTTGGCCTGGAGGGTGAGCTTGGACATATAGGAGTCCCGCCCCACGGCAGTGAGCCGGGCGGCGCACTGGCCGGACACCAGGAAGGAGCCCGAGAGCAGCTGGTCCCCGGGGATCTTGCGCAGCTCGTCGGCCTCGCCGGTGAGCAGGGACTCGTTGACCAGGCACTCCCCCTCCACCACCACCGCGTCGGCGTAGATCTGGTCCCCGGCGGAGAAGATGGCGATGTCGTCCCGGACCGTGTCGTGGACGGAGATGGTGCGCTCCACCCCGTCCCGCACTACGTTGGCCTTGGGGTTGGCCAGCAGGTTCAGGTTGTCCAGCTTCTTCTTGCTGCGCCACTCCTGGACGATGCCGATGACGATGTTGGACACCACCACGAACATGAAGGTCAGGTTGTACCAGGCCCCCACGGCGATGATGGCCGCAGCCAGCACGAAGAAGATCAGGTTGAAATAGGTGACCACGTTGGAGAGGATAATCTCCTTCATGGTCTTGGAGTTGGACTCCACCGGGGTGTTCTGATAGCCGGCCTTGATCCGGGTGTGCACCTGCTCCTGGGTGAGGCCGATCTCCGGGTCGGCCTTCACCACCGGGAGCTTTTTCCGCCGGACCGGCTCCTGGGCCTCCCCGGCGGGTCGCCGCCCCTGTCTGGGGCGCCCCCTGTCCGCTGGGCGGCGCGCGGTCGTCCGTTTTCCCGAAGGCAAAGAAATTCACTTCCTCAACTGTCCCGGCCCGCGGGCCGGCCCTCCCGCCTGGGGCCCCCGGAGATCGGCCTGTCCAACCCCCGGCGCCGGCGGGTCTGATGCGGATGGTTTACTGATTTGCAGTGTAGCACAATTTCCCACAAAGTACAACCGATTCGACGGAAACGGATGTTAATTTTCCCGCTCCTCCGCCAGATAGGCCGTCAGCAGGCCGTAGGTGTGCCTCAGGCCGTCCAGGTGGGTGCGCTCATAGCCGTGGCTGTTGGCGGTGCCAGGGCCGATGGCGGCGTGGCGGACGTCGTGGCCGGCCTGGACCGAGCCGTCGGCGTCGGAGCCGTAGTGGGGGGTGAACACGTCCATCACATAGTCCACCCCGGCGGCGATGGCGGTTTCCCGCAGCTCATTGGTCATCTCCCAGTGGTAGGGGAAGCGGGAGTCCTTGGCGAAGATGGACACCTTGTGCTCGTCGGAGGTCTGATCCGGCCCGGTGGGGGCGATGTCCAGGGCCAGCACGTCCGCCACCCCCTCGGGCAGCCAGACGGTGCCGTGGCCGATCTCCTCATAGCAGGAGAAGTAGGCCAGCACATGCCGCCCCAGCTTCAGCTCCCGGCGCCGGAGGGCCTCCATGGCGCACAGCAGCAGGGCGGCGCAGGCCTTGTCGTCCACAAACCGGGATTTGATGTAGCCGTTGGCGCGGACAAAGCGGGGCTCCAGGGCGATGATGTCCCCGGTCTCCACCCCCAGGGCGCGCACCTGCTCCGGGGTGCGGACGTCCTCGTCCAGCACCACGCAGACGTTTTTCCGCCAGTCGGGCCCCTGCTGGCGCAGCTCCTCCTCGGTGACGTGGACCGAGTTGGGGGTGCGGCAGATGGAGCCGGTGTAGATCCGGCCGTCCCGGGTGTGGAGCCGGACATTTTCCATCACGGCATAAAAGGGGTGCAGGCCCCCCACCGGGCAGACGTTCAGGGCGCCGTCCGGATTGATGCGGCGCACCATCAGCCCGATGTCATCCACATGGGCGGCCACGCAGAGGGTGTCCCCCTCCCCGCCCAGGTCGACGATCACCCCGCCCTTCCGGGGGCGGATCACCGGGTAGCCCATCGCCCCGATCTCCCGGGCCAGGAAATCCTCCATCTCCCGGCAGCAGCCGGTGGTGCTGTCGATGGACAGCAGCTTTTCAAACCACGCCTGCCACAGCGTCTCATCCAGTTGGTGCAAAACAAATCGCTCCTTTCCATATTTGGTTCAAATGATACCACATTTTCCGGAAGATTCCCATTAAGAAATCATGAAATTGCGAAAAACCGTGCCGCCGCCCCAG
>CAZAIF010000013.1:0-23916 GCA_964485125.1 uncultured Oscillospiraceae bacterium
AGAGAGGCTGCGCCGCGGCGCAGCCTCTCTCTGTTTTGTTTTGGTTGCAGTCTGATCCTGCGGGACTCACTTCCCGTAATAGCCGGCCACCTCCTGGAAGAAGGCGTCGATGTTCTCCCAGCGGGACGTGGGCGGGATGTCGCAGCCGGAGGAGATCACAAAATTGGGGTAGCCGCCGCACTCCTCCAGCAGGGCGCGGGTGGCCTCCCGGATGGAGTCCGGGGTGCCGTTGCAGAACTGGCCGGCGGGGTCGATGTTGCCCAGGACCAGGCTGTCCGAGGGCAGGTTGTCCAGCACCTTCTTGAGGGAGACAGCGTTGCCGATGTGGTAAAGGGACAGGTGCAGCTCAGACAGGCTCTCCGTCTGCCGCTCCACTGCGTTGCCGCAGTTGTGGTAGCCGAAGAGGAAGTGCTCATCCTCCACCGCCTCCCGAATCTGCTTCACATAGGGGATGGAGAACTCGTCGTTCATATCCGGGGGCAGCAGGCCGGCCAGGGGCTCCGCCATCAGCACACCGGAGGCGTTGACAGCCTTGTAGGCCTTGATGTAGGCGATGAGGAACTCGGTGGCCTTCCGCAGCACCGTGTGCACCATGTCCGGCTCGTCATAGCAGTAGATCATGGCGTCGGAGACCCCCATCAGACGGCCTGCCAGGGAGAAGGGTCCGATGACGCCGGCCATCACCGGCCGGTCGGTGATGAGCTCCACGGCCTGCCGGATGGCATCCACATAGATGCCGGTGCGGCCGGCGCCCACGGCGGGAACCTGGAGGGCGTCGGCCTCCTCCTCCGTCTCCACAATGTGGCCGATGACGGTGGGCACCTCATCGTCAGAGATGCGGACCTGGGCCCCGAAGGCCTCGGCCTCCACCGACAGGTCCATCATGCTTACCGCGGCGCAGGAATCCACCCGGTCCGCCACCGCCTTCATCCCCTTGGCCTGTAGAGCGCTGTCCATGACCAGCTCCCGCACGGTGCAGCCCATCAGCTGGACCGAGGGGAAGGAGAGGATGGGCATGGGCTTCTTCACCGGAGAGGTGCGAATCTCCTCCAGCCATTTTTGCACGTTCATCGCGATCGCTCCTTTTTTAAATCAAGTTCAAATCAAATTGACCACTGTATGGTTTCGCCTGGGACGGGCCGCCGTCCGGCTCAGGCTGAGCTCAATACTCCTCCCCGCCGTGCTCCTTGACCGGGTCCAGCCGCCGCTCCCGCTTGCGGTACCGGTCCGGGGTGACGCCCACAAACCGCTTGAACACCTTGCAGAAATAGCTGGAGTCCTCAAAGGCCACGGTGGAACAGATCTCCGAAACGGGGGCCTGGCTGGACAAGAGCAGGCTCTTGCTCTTCTCGATGCGGAGATAGTTGAGATAATTCCGAAAGGTCTCCCCGGTCTCCCGCTTGAACACCTTGGAGAAATAGGACGGGGAGTAGCCGATATTGGCGGCCACCTGCTCCAGGGAGAGGGGCCTCATGTAATTGGCCTGCATATAGCTCATGGCCTGATAGATCAGATTCCGGTGCATGGTGTCCGGCGGGATCCGGATCAGATTCAGGAAATGGCGCAGCACCGCCTGCACCCACCGGGTCATGTCCGCCTGGCGGTGCAGTATCCTCGCCTGTTGGACGAACCGGGTGTTCAGCCGCAGCACCTGCTCCACCTCCGCCCCGCTGTAGATGGCGGCCCGGGACATCAGGATCACCAGTTCGCTGATTCGCCCGCCGATCTCCTCCACCGTGTGATAGGAGTAGAAGAGGTTGGACAGCACCTCGTTGAGCAGGGCCTCGGCCTCCCCCCGGTTGCATTTGGAGATGGCGGCCAGCAGCTCCTGCTCCTGGCGCACCGGATACCCCTGGGGGGCATTGCTGCGCTTGAGCTGCTGGATATAGTCGCTGATCATCCCCTGATCCTGGTTGGCGCTGCGGAGGTCCAGCAGCTCCCGGACGCTGTCACTGACATAGACCGCGTTGGCGAACAGCTGCTGGGAGAGATCATTCATCCGGCGGGGCTCCACCTGGGGGATCTCCTCCAGCGCCCGGATCAGCTCCTCCCGGTCCCGCTGGTCCTGCACGCCGAATTCCTCCATCTCCTCCTCCAGATAGTCCTCCCGGTCCATCAGCAGCACCGGGCCGCACACAAAGGCCCCGGCCAGCGCGCCCCCGACAATGATCGGGGATGAGAAAAAGGTCATGCCCGAGGGGCAGTAGTAGATATACCGGCCGCCGAACTGCTCCGCGTTCTTCATGCCGTGCTGGTGCACCCGGTCACACTGGGTCTCCCGGGCGGTGGGGCGGATGGTATTCCGGCACAGATCGCAGCATCTGTCCCGGCCGCCCTGCTCGTAGATCAGGGCGCCGTCGGAGGCATAGAGCCGCACATGCACCCCGCTGAGGCTGTGAAAGGAGTCCGCCACCTCTCTGGCCAGCGCCAAATCAAAGGGCGCCTTGACCGCCCGTCTCATACCGTCCCCCCTCTCCGCCCGATTTCAGCCGTTTGAGCGCCGCCCGGTCAGGCCAGCAGCTCCACCGCCCGGACCGCCGCGGAGGCCGCATCAGGGGTATAGGCGTCGGCGCCGATCAGCTCGCAGAACTCCTCGGTGACCGGGGCGCCGCCGATCATGATCTTGACCTTGTCCCGGATGCCGGCGCTCTCCGCCGCCTTGACCACCTCGCCCATCACCGGCATGGTGGTGGTCAGCAGGGCGGAGCAGGCGATAATTTTACAGTCGTTATCGATGGCAGCCTGGACAAACTGATCCGGGGCCACGTCCACGCCCAGGTCGATAACCTCGATGCCCTTGCCCTCCATCATCAGCCGCACCAGGTTCTTGCCGATGTCGTGCAGGTCACCCTGAACGGTGCCCAGCACCACCTTGCCCACATTCTGCACGTCGCCGTCGGCCAGATAGGGCTTCAGCAGGGTGACGCCGGCGTTCATGGCCCGGGCGGCCACCAGCACTTCAGGCACAAACACCTCGTTGTTGCGGAAGCGGACGCCCACCTCGTCCATGGCCGCCAGCAGGCCTTCGTCCAGGATCTGCTGGGCGGAATAGCCCTCCTCCAGCGCCTGGGGGACCAGCTTTTTGATCATCTTGGCCTTGCCCTTCTGCATGTTTTCGTAGATTTCGGTCAGTGTGCTCATGGGAATTCCTCCTTATGAAATATAAAATGCATACCTCAAATTGGGTTAACTACGCTTCCTCCGCCCCGGGGAACATCATGGCCTCCATATAGGCGGTATTAAACTCCTGCATACCGGACAGCTCGATGTACTCCATCCTGTCCCGCAAGCTGTTCAGCCGCTCCCGCGCCCGGCCGGAGAGCAGGGCCATGCAGGCCCCCTCCGCCGCGGTGTTGCCCACAGCGCGGGTCACCGGCAGCAGCGAGCGGGGGATCAGGCCGATCCGGGCAGCACTCTCCGGGCGCATATAGCTGCCGAAGCCGCCGGCAAGAAACAGCCCGCCCAGCTGGTCCGCTCCCACTCCATAGGCGTCCAGCAGCACCCGCTCCCCCGCGGCGATGGCCCCCTTGCCCAACTGCACCTTGCGCACGTCAGCCTGGGTGACACAGATGCCGCCGGTCAGCCGGAAGGCCATTTCGCCGTCCCCGGTCTCAAAGAGCCAGGGCAGGGCGGCCTCCGGAATGTCCTCGTCCTCCTCCGGATCCAGCAGGCGGCCCGTCTCATCCAGGGCGCCCACCTCCAGCATGACAGCCACGGCGTCGATCAGGCCGGAGCCGCAGATCCCCTTGGCGGGGCCGCCCCCCAGGACGGAACAGACCACCTGCCCGTCCCGGTACTCCACCGCCTGGATGGCGCCGGCCTGGGCGGTCATGCCGTGGCGGATCTGAGCCCCCTCAAAGGCAGGCCCCGCCGCCGTAGAGCAGCACAGGATCCGGTCGCGGCAGCCCAGCACCATCTCCCCGTTGGTGCCCACGTCGATGAGCAGCGCCGGGCGGTCCCGGTACTCCAGGCCCACCGCAGCCACGTCGGCGGTGACGTCGCCCCCCACATAGCCGGACACCGCCGGGGCGATGTAGACGGGGCCGTCGACGGGCAGGCCCAGGGCCGCACCCGGATAGGTCTCCCCGAAGTAAGAGGCCGGGCGGAAGGGCGCCCGCCCGATGCCCTCCGGATCCAGGCCGCAGAGCAGATGGCACATGGTGGTGTTGGCGGCCACCGCCATCCCCCGGACCTCGTGAAGGTCCACTTCGGTTCGTGTACACAGCTGCCGGATCATCTGGGAGAGCTGGCCGGTGATGGCGGCGGTCAACTCCGCCAGATGGCCCTCCGAGGCGGCCTGGATCCGGGAGATGACGTCCGCCCCAAAGCTCTGCTGGCGGTTGCCCTCCCCCAGGGTGTCCAAGCGAGCTCCGGTCTCCAGGCCAATGAGATGGCACACCACCGTGGTGGTGCCGATGTCACAGGCGACGCCATAGCCGGTCAGCCCCGGGTCCGGGGCGACGGCATGGGTTTCTCTCCCCTCCAGCAGCACCTGCTCTCCCCAGTCTCCCTCGGGCAGCAGTATGGTCATGCCGTCCTCCGCCGCCGTCTGGCAGGCCAGCACCCGGCGGCCATCGCCCAGCTCCACCGTGCACTTGCCGCACGTTCCGGCGCCGCCGCAGGGGGCCGGCAGCTCGACCCCCTGCAGACTGCGGACGGCGTCCAGCAGCGTCCAGCCGGGCCGCAGCTCCACCACGGCCGTCTCCGATCCCTTCCGAATGTTGAGGCTCATATGGCGCTCCCCCTCCGCACGTCACAGAAATCACAAATTTCCGCACCAGAGCGGGCAAATGATTGGTTGTTTTGATCGTATTATAACAGCAGCGCCGGCCCAATGCTGGTACTTTTTCGTGATTTATGAAAATTATATGTCCTTTTCCCACCTTTGGCAAGAAAAACCCCGGAGCGGATCTCTCCGTCCGGGGCATGTGCCGTATTGGGTTCAGGTGGTGTGATCGGAAGCGTGGAAGGTCTTCAGGTTGCCGGTCTTACCGCTGCGGCGCTCCAGCTCCTCCGCCAGCGCGTCCGTAGAGATCCCCTGGCAGACCATCATGGCCATCAGATGGTAGAGCAGGTCTCCGGTCTCCTCCGCAATGCGCCCGGGGTCCTGGTCCTTGCCCGCCAGAAGCAGCAGGGCGCAGGCCTCTCCCACTTTTTTCAGAATTTTGTCCAGCCCCTCCCGGAAGAGGTAGGCGGTGTAGGACTCCCCATCGCCGCTCGACCGGCGGAGGGCGATGATCTCCATCAGGGCATCCACATCCCGGCCCTCGCTCTGGCAGCGGCGGTTCAGATCCGTCATCACCGCGTCCAGGGTGACGCCGGAATAACAGAGCAGCACCGTGACGTGATAGAGCACATCGTTGAGCTCTCCCACGGTCTCCGCCTGATCGCCGTTCTTGGCGGCAATGCAGACCTCGAAAGTCTCCTCCCCGCACTTCTTGAGGATCTTGTCCAGACCTTGGCTATAGAGATAGCTGGTATAAGATTTTTCGCCCCCGCCGTTTTGCAGCCGGTCCAGGGCCACCGCGTACTGGTCTGCGATGGCCCGCTGGGCCCGGCCCGTCACGGGTGTTCCTCCCAAATCTCGTTGAAAAAACAGCTGCGCTCCCCCGTGTGGCAGGTGGGGCCGTCCGGGGCGCAGAGGTAGAGCAGGGTGTCGGTGTCGCAGTCGGTCACCATTTTCTTGACGTGGAGGTAGTTGCCGCTGCTCTCCCCTTTGTTCCAGAGCTTCTGGCGGCTCCGGCTCCAGAACCAGGCGGTGTGGGTCTGGAGGGTCAACTCATATGCCTCCGCATTGGTGTAGCCCAGCATCAGCACCTCCCCGGTCTGCCAGTGCTGGATGATCACCGGGATTAGGTCGGATTTTTGAAACAGGTCTTTGGTCTCGATCATACGCCGCTCCTCACCGGGATGTCCCGCTCCCGCAGATAGTCCTTGACCTGGGGCACGGTCAGCTCCCCGAAGTGGAACAGGGAGGCGGCCAGGGCCGCGTCTGCCCCGGTGTGCTCAAACACCTGGGCAAAGTGCTCCAGGCTGCCGCAGCCGCCGGAGGCAATCACCGGGATGTGGACCGCATCCGCAATGGCCTTTGTCATCTCCAGGTCAAAGCCCTGTTTGGTGCCGTCGGCGTCCATGCTGGTGAGCAGGATCTCGCCGGCTCCCAGCCGTTCGCCCTCTTTGGCCCACTCCACGGCATCTTTGCCGGTGGGGGTGCGGCCGCCCGACACCACCACCTCAAAGCCGCCGTCCTCCCGCTTCCGGGCGTCGATGGCCAGCACCACGCACTGGGAGCCAAACCGCTCCGCCGCCCGGGAGATCAGGGCGGGGTCTTTCACCGCGGCGGAATTGACGCTGATCTTGTCCGCCCCGGCCCGGAGCAGCTCCTGGAAGTCCTCCAGGGTGCGGATACCGCCCCCCACAGTGACGGGGACAAAGACCTGCCGCACCGTGCGCCGCACCACGTCGGCCACGGTCTTGCGGGCCTCCACCGTGGCGGTAATGTCCAGGAAAACGATCTCGTCCGCCCCCTGCCGGGAGTAATAGGTGGCCAGCTCCACCGGGTCGCCGGCGTCCCGGATGTTGACAAAATTGACCCCCTTGACCACCCGGCCGTCCCGGACGTCCAGGCAGGGGATGATGCGCTTTGCCAGCATTACTGTTCCCCTCCCGTCTCGACGGCCTTGCGCAGGTCAACGGTGCCGGCGTAATAGGCCTTGCCGATGATGACACCGTAGAGCCCCATGGCCGCCAAGCGCTCAATGTCCCTGTTGTTGGACACGCCGCCGGAGGCCACGATCCGGCAGGAGACCGCCGCCTGCAGCGCCTCCAGCCGCTCCCAGGAGGGGCCTGAGAGGGCGCCGTCGGTGTCGATGTCGGTAAAAATCAGGGTCTGGACCCCCAGCGCCTCCATGGATTTGGAAAAGGCGATGTAGTCCAGGCCGGAGTCCTCGATCCAGCCCGCCGTCTTTACCCTGCCGTCCCGGGCGTCCACGCCAACGGCGATGCGCTCGCCGTATTTGGCCGCCGCGTTGCGGACAAAGTCCGGATCTGTGACGGCGGCGGAGCCGATGACGGCCCGCCACACCCCCATGGCGAAGACCTCCTCCAGGTCGGCCATGGTGCGGATGCCGCCCCCCAGCTCCACCTTCAGGCCGGTCTCCCCGGCCACCGCACGGACAATGTCGGAGTTGACCCGCCGGCCGCTCTTGGCCCCGTCCAGGTCCACCATGTGGATATACCTGGCCCCGGCGGCCGCAAAGGCCCGGGCGGTGGCGATCGGGTCCTCCGCCACCTGGTGGACGGTGCCGAAATCCCCCTTCAGCAGGCGGACCACCCGGCCGTCCTTCAAATCGATTGCCGGTTCAATAATCATCGGTTCATCTCTCCAAAATTCTTCAGCATGGCAAGGCCCACCTCGCCGCTCTTCTCCGGGTGAAACTGGGTGCCGAACACGTTTCCGCTCTGGACGGCGGCCACCACCGGTGCGCCGTAGTCGGTAACCGCGATGACCTGGGCGGGGTCCTCCGCCATGCCGCAGAAGGTGTGGACAAAATAGACGTACACGCCCGGGTCGATCCCCGCAAAGAGCGGGGAGTTTCCGCGAAACTCCAGGGCGTTCCAGCCGATATGGGGCAGCTTCAGCGCCGTGGGAATTTTCTCCACGCTGCCCTTGACGAAGCCCAGCCCCTCGCAGGGCCGCACCTCCGTCCCCCGCTCAAAGAGCATCTGCATGCCCAGGCAGATGCCCAGGATTGGTTTTTTCCCGCTCTGGGAAATCAGCACCCGGTCCAGCCCTGGGGCACGGAGCTTTTCCGCCGCGTCGGGGAAGGCTCCCACCCCGGGCAGAATGATGGCGTCGGCCCGCTCCAGCCCGGCGGCCTCGCCGGTGACCCGGCTCTCAAAGCCCAGAAAGGACAGGGCGTTGGAGACGCTCATCAAATTGCCCACGCCGTAGTCCACAATGGCGATATAGCCCATCAGAGCACCCCCTTAGTGGAGGTGACCACCGTCCCCTCGATCCGAACGGCGTCCTTGACCGCCAGGCCAAGGGACTTGAAGAGCCCTTCGGTGATGTGGTGGGCGTTAGCCCCGTAAAAGCACTTCTGGTGCAGGGTGATGCCGGCGTTGTGGGCCAGCGCCCGCATAAACTCCAGGGTCAGGCAGGCGTCGTAATCCCCGATGCGCTCCTGGGGCATCTCTGCGTCAAAGACCAGGTAGGGCCGGTTGGAGAAGTCCAGGGCGGTAAAGGTCAGGGCCTCGTCCATAGGGACATAGGCGGAGCCAAAGCGGCGGATGCCCTTTCTGTCCCCCAGGGCCTCTTTCAGGGCCTGCCCCAGCACGATGCCGGTGTCCTCCACCGTGTGGTGGCCGTCTACATACAGGTCGCCCTTGGCCTCCAGCTGCAAGCCGACGCCCGCATAAAAGCCGAAGGCGGTGAGCATATGGTCAAAGAATCCGATGCCGGTGGACACCTGCACCTCTCCCCCATCCAGGTTGAGGGAGACCTTGATCTGGGTCTCCTTTGTATTGCGCTCCATGGCAGCAGTGCGGGACATGATCATTCCTCCTCCTCAAAGCGGACCCGAATCGAGTTGGCGTGGGCGGTCAAGTGCTCCGCCTCGGCAAAGGCGATGACCTCCTGGTGGATGGGCTCCAGGGAGGCGCGGTCAAATTCCAGGACGCTCATGGTCTTGAGGAAGCTGTCCACGCTCAGGGGGGAGAAGAACCGGGCCGTGCCCGAGGTGGGCAGCACGTGGTCCGGTCCAGCCAGGTAGTCCCCCAGGGGCTCCGGGGCATAGGAGCCCAGGAACACCGCCCCGGCGTTTTTGATGCCCGGCAGCAGGGAGCGGGGATCGGCGGTGCAGATCTCCAGGTGCTCCGGGGCCACCGTGTTGGCCAGCTCCACACAGCGCTCCAGGCTGGGGCAGACGATGACCGCCCCGAAGTTCTTCAGCGAGGCCTCCATGATCTCACTGCGGCTGAGATAGCCGGTCTGGCGGAGGATCTCGGCGTCCACCTGCCGGGCCAGGGCCATGCTGGTGGTCAGCAGGATGGCGGAGGCCAGCCGGTCGTGCTCAGCCTGGCTGAGCAGGTCGGCTGCCACATATTTGGGATTGGCGGTCTCGTCGGCGATGACCAGCACCTCCGAGGGACCGGCCACCATGTCGATGTCCAGGGTGCCGTAGGCCATGCGCTTGGCGGCGGCCACATAGGCGTTGCCCGGCCCCACCAGCTTGTCCACTTTGGGAATCAATCCGGCGCCATAGGTCAGGGCGGCCACGGCCTGGACGCCCCCCACCCCGATGACCCGGTCCACCCCGGCGATCTTCGCCGCGGCCAGCACTGCGTTGTTGAGGTTTTCCGTGGGCGGGGTGACCATGATGATCTCCTCCACCCCGGCCACCTTGGCGGGGACGGCGTTCATCAGCACCGAGGAGGGATAGGCGGCGGTGCCGCCGGGGACATAGATGCCCACCCGGGTCAGCCCCCGGACGATGCGGCCCACTTTTCCCCCGTCGGGGGAGGTCCACTCCTGGCTCCGGGAGAGCAGGTGCTCGTTATAGTCCCGGATATTGGCGGCGGCGTGCTCCATGGCTGCGATCAGCTGAGGATCACAGGCGGCATAGGCCCGCTCCAGCTCCTCCGGGGCGAATTCCCGGGGCACGGCGTGGTCAAACTGGAGGGAATAGCGCTCCACGGCCTCATAGCCGTTTTGGCGCACGTCCTCCATAATGGCCGCCGCGGAGCGGGTGATCTCCTCCCCCACGGCGGCGGAGCGGGAGCGCAGCTCCTGGATCAGGGCGGTTTCCCGCACCCCGTCGGCAATTACTATCTGAATCATAGTCCACTCTTCCTCAATTCTGCTTCGCACTTCCCAATGAAGTCGAGAATCTGTGCCTTGTACAGCTTCATACTGGCGGTGTTGACAATGAGCCGGGCGGAGACATCCGCCACCGTCTCAATGGGCACCAGACCGTTGGCCTTCAGGGTGGCCCCGGTCTCCACGATGTCCACAATGGCGTCGGTCAGCCCCAGGATGGGGGCCAGCTCCACCGAGCCCTCGATCTTGATGACGTCCACATCCAGCCCCTTGGCGGCGAAAAACCGCTTGGCCACCGCCGGATATTTGGAGGCCACCCGGCGGGTTTTATAGGTGTGGTAGAAGTCGGCCCCCTCCTTGACCGCCAGGGCGAACCGGCATTTGCCGAAGCCCAGGTCCAGCACCTCGTAGAAGGACCCCCCCTGTTCCAGAATGGTATCCTTGCCCACGATGCCCAGGTCGCACACCCCCTGCTCCACATAGGTGATGACGTCGGGGGCCTTGGAGAGCACCGCGTCCAGGGGATAGTTGGGGATCTGGTGGATGAGCCTGCGGCCCGGGTTCCGGACCGGGGTGGTATCGAACCCCATCCGGTCGAACAGGTCCATGGATTTCTCCAAAAGCCGGCCTTTGGTGATGGCAATCCGCAACCTCTGGTTCATGCTTCCACCACCCTTTCTCCCCGGCTGTCCAGCACCAGCACGTAGGGAATCCCCTTCTCCCGGGCCAGGGCCAATGTCAGCTCCAGGCTGTCGCAGGGGGAAAGCTCGCAGGTGCCCCGGGGGCGCTCATCCACTACGGCAATCGCCCGGGCGAGCTGGCTCAGCTCGTAATAGACCACGGTGTCCACCGCCGTGGTGCGCGCCGGGGGCAGGCAGGAGGCCACCGCGTCCACGTCCACGGCGAAGCCAATGGCCTGGGCGGGGCGTCCAAAGGCCTCCAGCAGCCGGTCGTAGCGGCCGCCGGAGAGGACGGCGGTGCCGGCCCCCTCCACATAGCCCCGGAACACCACGCCGGTGTAGTAGTCGATCTGGTGCACCAGCCCCAGGTCAAAGCGGATGAAATCTCCGTAGCCCGCCCGGGAGAACAGCTGATACAGGGTGCGGAGATAGGCGATGGTGCCCCCCTCCCCGCCCCCCAGGGCCTCCGCCTCGTCCAGCATCTCCACCCCGCCGAAGAGGTAGGCCAGCCGGTTCAGGGCGGCGCAGGCCGGGCGGCCGCTGTAGTCCGCCAGGAAGGCCCGCAGGGCGGCGAAGTTCTTGCCCTCGATCAGGGCACGGATCCGCTCCGCCGTCTCGCCGTCCAGCCCCATCTCCGAGGCCAGGGCCCGGTAGATGCCGGCGTGGCCGATCTCGATGTGGAATTTCTCCACGCCGCAGGCGCGCAGGGCGTCCACCGCCGTGCAGACCATCTCCAGGTCGGCCCGGACGCCTCCGGCGCCGATCAGCTCCACGCCGCACTGGGCGATCTCGCCGTCGCTGCCCCGGTTGGCATCGCTGGAGCGGTAGACGTTCTGATTGTAATAAAAGCGCTGGGGCAGCGGCAGGTCCTTCAGCTTGGTGGCCGCCACCCGGGCGATGGGGATGGTGCTGTCCGGCCGCATCACGCAGATCTTGCCGGAACGATCAATCACCTTCAGCATGGCCTCCTGGGGGATGGCGCAGCCGCCGGTGACGAAGCTGTCGTAAAACTCCACCTCGGGGGTGATGATCTCCGCATAGCCCCGGGAGCGGAACAGATGGGTCAGCCGGGACTGAACCTGACGGCGCTCCCGGCACTCGTCAAACAGCCGGTCCCGGGTTCCCTCCGGGGTGTAGGGAATGAATTTCATGGATCTCCGCACTCCTTTGCTTTAGCGCGCTAATACACTACCATATTGCAGTACCGTTGTCAAGGGGCAAGCTGTACAGGAATGGGCGGCCAAATGGCCGCCATTCCCAGCGCCATTCCCGGAAATGCATGTCCGCCCGTCCAAATCATCAGCGCTCAGAACAGGGTGAGCTGGCTGGTGTCGGGGATACCGTCCAGGGCCCCCATCAGCTTGAGCTGGTCGATGTGGGCCTTGGACACCTTGGGGCAGGCGGCGGCAAACTCCTCGATGGAGATGAACTCCTTTCCCTTCCGGGCCTCCACGATGTCCAGAGCGGCGGACTCCCCCAGGCCTGGGCATGCGGTGAAGGGGGGGATCAGAGCATTGTGCTCCCGGTCCACCAGGAAGCGGGTGGCGTCGGATTTGTAGAGGTCCATCTTCTCCATCTGGAAGCCCCGGAGATAGAACTCATAGAACACCTCCAGGGTTACCAGCATGTCCTCCTCCACGGCGGCGGGCTTCTCCTTGGCCTCGATTTCCTTCATCTTATTCCGGCACACCTCCATGCCCATGCACATGCAGCCGGCGTCGATGGCCTTGGCCCGGATGGAGAAGAAGGCGGCGTAGAAGGCCAGGGGCTCGTGGACCTTGAACCAGGCGATGCGGAAGGCCATCATGACGTAGGCCGCCGCGTGGGCCTTGGGGAACAGGTAGCCGATCTTGGCCAGGGAGTCGATGTACCAGTCGGGGACGTTGTGCTCCTTCATGGTCTCCACCCAGCCGTCCTGGAAGCCCCCCTTCTTGACCTTGCCTTTTCGGACGGCCTCCATGATGTTGAAGGCGGTCAGGGGCTCCACCCCCTGGTCGATCAGGTAGATCATGATGTCGTCCCGGCAGCCCACAGTGGAGTCGACGGTGGCCACCTTGTTAACGATCAGGTCCCGGGCGTTGCCCAGCCACACATCGGTGCCGTGGGAGAAGCCGGAAAGCCGGATCAGGGTGTTGAACTGGGTGGGCATGGTGTCCATCAGCATGCCCCGGGTGAACTTGGTGTTGAACTCCGGGATGGCCACCGCCCCGGTGGGGCCCAGGACCGGGTCGTTCTCGTAGCCCAGCACCTTGGAGGAGGTGAAGATGGACAGGGTGTCCTTGTCGTCCAGGGGGATCTTCTGGGGGTCCACCCCAGTCAGGTCCTGGAGCATGCGGATCATGGAGGGGTCATCGTGGCCCAGCATGTCCAGCTTGAGCAGGTTGTCCTCCATGGAGTGGTATTCAAAGTGGGTGGTGACGATGTCGGTGTTGGGGTCGTCGGCGGGGTGCTGCACCGGGCAGAAGTCGTAGATCTCCATGTCGTCGGGGATGACGATCATGCCGCCGGGGTGCTGGCCGGTGGTGCGCTTGATGCCCACGCAGCCCGAGGCCAGCCGGTTGATCTCCGCCGTGGGGGCGTGGATGCCCCGCTCCTCCAGGTACTTCTTGGCGTAGCCGAAAGCAGTCTTCTCCGCCACGGTGCCCACGGTGCCCGCCCGGAACACATGGTTTTCCCCGAAGAGCTCGAAGGTGTAGCGGTGGGCCCGGGCCTGGTATTCGCCGGAGAAGTTCAGGTCGATGTCGGGCATCTTTTTGCCCCCAAAGCCCAGGAAGGTCTCGAAGGGGATGTTGAAGCCGTCCTTGACGTATTTTGTGCCGCAGACCGGGCACCAGGCGTCGGGCATGTCCGCCCCGCAGCCGTAGGCCTTGCCCGCCTCGAAATCCGAGTGTTTGCAGTTGGGGCAGCGGTAGTGGGCGGCCAGAGAGTTGACCTCGGTGATGCCCGAAAAGAAGGCCACGATGGAGGAGCCCACACTGCCCCGGGAGCCCACCAGATAGCCGTGCTCCAGGGAGTTCTGCACCAGCTTCTGGGCGGACATGTAGATAACGTCGTATTTACGCTCGATGATGCCGGGCAGCTCCAGATCAATCCGGTCCTGGACGATCTTGGGCAGCTCCTCCCCATAGAGCTCGTGGGCTTTGGAGTAGACCAGATACTCCAGCTCCTTGGCTGAGTCCTTCAGCTTGGGGGCAAAGAGCTTCTTGGGCAGGGGGGGCACGATGTCCACCCATTTCGCAATCCGGTTGGGGTCGTCGATGACCACCTTGCGGCAGTCCTCCTCCCCCAGGTAGCTGAACTCCTCCAGCATCTCGTCGGTGGTCTTGAAGTAGATGGGCAGCGGGGAATCTGCGTCCTTGAACTGCTTGGAGGCCAGCAGGATGTGCCGGTAGATCTCATCCTCCGGGTCCATAAAGTGGACGTCGCCGGTGGCGCACACCGGCTTGTTCAGGGCCTTGCCCAGGGCCAGGACAGTGCGGTTGAAGTCCCGGAGCTCCTCCTCGGACTCCACGGCGCCCTCCCGGAGCATGTACATATTGTTGCAGATGGGCTGGATCTCCAGATAGTCGTACCAGGAGGCGATGCGCATCAGCTCATCCCAGCTCTTGCGCTCCACCACCGCCCGGAAGAGCTCGCCGGCCTCGCAGGCGGAGCCGATGATCAGCCCCTCCCGGTTCTCGTCGATCAGACTCTTGGGCATGATGGGAAAGCGCTTGAAGTGCTCCAGGTGGGCCAGGGAGATCAATTTATACAGATTGCGCAGCCCGGTCTGATTTTTGGCCAGCACGATCAGATGGTTGGCGCTGCGGCGCCGGCCGCCCCCGCTGCCCGCCCCGGAGCGCAGGGTGCGCATGGCCGGGTTGATCTGCTGGAGGGTCTTAACCCCCATATCCCGCAGATTCTTATAGAGAGGGCCGAGCATATAGGCCACGGTGGCCGCGTCGTCGGTGGCCCGGTGGTGGGTAAAGGCGGGCAGGTCCAGGTACTCGGCGATGACGTCCAGCTTGTACTTGCCCAGCTTGGGCAGCAGGTTCTGGCAGAGGATCAGGGTGTCCAGGCTGGTGTTGGGGAAGGGCCGCCCCATGCGGCGGCAGCCCTCGGCCAGAAAGCCCATGTCGAACTCGGCGTTGTGGGCGGCCAGGGGGCGCTCCCCCACCCAGTTCAGGAACAGATTCAGCCCCTCCTCCTGGCCCGGGGCGCCGGATACCATGTCGTCGGTGATGCCGGTCAGCTCCACCACCTCCCGGGGGATGGGCTTGCCCGGGTTCAGAAAGGCGGAGTAGCGGTCGGTGATCTCCCCGTCCTTCAGCACCACGGCGCCGATCTCGGTGATGAACTCCTTCCGCCGGTCCAGGCCGGTGGTCTCGATGTCAAAGCAGACGATCTCCTCCTCCAGATCCTGCTCCCGCCTGCCGTGGACCACCACCCGGTCGTCCACGTCGTTGTGGTAATAGGCCTCGGTGCCCAGGATCACCTTGATCTTGCCGCCCCCGGCCTTATAGGCCTCGGGGAATGCCTGGGCCACGCCGTGGTCGGTGATGGCAATAGCCGGATGCCCCCAGGAGATGGCCCGCTTGACCGCCCCGGTCACGTCGGTCAGGCCGTCCATGGTGGAGTAGCGGGTGTGGAGGTGCAGCTCCACCCGCTTCTCCCGGCTCCGGTCCTCCCGGGGGGGCTTGGGGATGCCCTCCGCCATGGCGAAGGGGCGCAGCTCCAGCTCACTGGTGAACTTGCCGATCTGGAGCTTGCCCTGGATGAGCAGGTATCTGCCCTCCTTGATATTCTCCAGCAGGGGCTGGGCCTGCTTGTTCTCATAGAAGCCGGAGACGGTGATGGAGCCGGTGCCGTCGGTGACGTCGAAGCTGATAATCCAGGCGTTGCGCTTGGTGAGCTCCTTGTGGTGGACGGAGAACACCTTGCCGTTGATGACCACGCCCCCCATGTCGATGTCCAGCTTGCCGATCTCCACCGGCTGGCCGTGGATGGGCTTGCCCAGAAAGGCGGAGGCCGCACTGGAACTGCCGCCGACGCTGGACTCCCGGCGTTTGGCGGGGGCCTTGGTCAGCTTGGGCCGCTGCTGGACGGCGGCGGTGTAGGTGTGGCTGCGCAGCTCCTCGGTGCGGCGGAAGACCTCCTCCGCGCCGCAGTCCGCCAGGGCCTCCTCCAGGCGCAGGACGGTCACCCGGCCGAAGGTCTCATGGATGCGGCCGGCCACCCGGCGGGCGAAGGGCTCCAGCAGATCGGCGCCCCCGTTCTTCAGCCGGAGCACCAGTGCGTCCCCCCGCTCCTCCAGCTCCGCGCCGGAGAGCAGGCCGTGGGCCGGGGGAAACAGCTGGGAGAACTGCTCCCGCAGCCAGGGGAGAGTGACCTCCTCCCTGAAGCCGGCGGACACCGGACGCAGGGTCACCCGGCGCATCTGATAGGCCGACGCCAGGGCGTGCTCCAGCTCCGTAAGCCAGGTGTCGTCGGCGTCCGGCGCCAGGGCCACATCCACCCGGATCTCGGCCCGCTCCTCGTCCAGATCCACTTTTAAAATGGTACATTTCTCCGCCAGAGCCAAAAGTTTTCCCTCCAATGGACAGAGGGAAAACATTTGCAGCAGAGGAATGCAGAAATCACTGCTCATGGTTTGAAAAAGCTCCTAAAACACAGACAAAAGAGCATTACAGCTCGTCGATCAATTGCATCAGCTCGTCCACCAGCCGGTCCTGGGGCACCTTTTTCAGCACCTGGCCCCGGCGGAAGAGCAGCCCCTCCCCCACGCCGCCGGCAATGCCGCAGTCGGCGGCGGAGGCCTCTCCGGGGCCGTTGACGGCGCAGCCCATGACCGCCACGGTGATGGGCTTGGTGCAGCCCTCCAGCCGGCGCTCCACCTCCTGGGCCAGGGGGATCAGGTCGATCCGGGTGCGGCCGCAGGTGGGGCAGGCGATCAGCTCCGGGCCGTCCTTGCGCAGGCCGCAGGCCTTCAGGATGCGCCGGGCCACCGTCACCTCCTCCACCGGGTCAGCGGTCAGGGTCACCCGGAAGGTGTCCCCGATCCCCAGGGCCAGCAGGCCGCCGATGCCGATGGCGGACTTGATGGTACCCATCTCGTAGGTGCCCGCCTCGGTCACCCCCAGGTGGAGGGGGTAGTCGCTGCGCTCGTGCATCAGCTGGTAGGCCCGCATGGCCACCGGGACGCTGGAGGCCTTCAGTGAGACGCAGATGTCGTCAAAATCGTATTTGTTCAGCAGGGCGATGTGGCCGAAGGCGGATTCCACCATGGCCTCGGGGCACACCCTGCCGTACTTGGCCAGCAGCGGCTTCTCCAGGCTGCCCCCGTTGACCCCGATGCGGATGGGGATCCCCTTTTGGGCGCAGGCGTTGGCCACCGCCTTGACCCGGTCCTCGGAGCCGATGTTGCCCGGGTTGATGCGCACCTTGTCCGCCCCGGCGGCGATGGCCTCCAGGGCCAGCCGGTAGTCGAAATGGATGTCCGCCACCAGGGGGATGGAGATCCGCTCCCTGATGACGCCGATGGCCTTCGCGGCGGCCATGTCGGGCACCGCCACCCGGACGATCTCGCATCCGGCGGCGGTGAGCAGGTTGATCTGCCGCACCGTGGCCTCCACGTCGTGGGTGAAGGTATTGCACATGGACTGGATGCTCACCGGGGCGCCGCCGCCCACCGGGACCGAGCCCACCATGATCTGCTTTGTCATTTGCATCAGCTCCCAATCAGTCTGAAAACGTCGTTGACCCCCACCACCAGCATGAGCAGCAGCAGCAGGGCCATGCCGGCCAGGTGGACATACCCCTCGTACTTCCCTGGGATCTGCCGGTGGATCAGCTTGGCCAGAATGACGTTTAAAAGCAAAAACAGCAGCCGTCCCCCGTCCAGGGCCGGGATGGGCAGCAGATTCATCACCGACAGGTTGATGGCGATGAAGGCCCCGAAGTAGAGCAGGTTGAGCAGGGCCGCCAGAGGGCCGGGGGAGGACTGGCCTACGTCGCTCATGGCGTCCACAATGCCGATAGGGCCGGACATCTCCCGCAGGCCCACCGCCCCGGAGAACAGATCCTCCAGGCCGAACCAGACCAGCCGGACAAAGTCGGCGGAGGTGCGCAGGGCGGTGTTCACATTGTAGAAAAAGCCGGTCTCCCGGACGGTGAAGTTGAGGCCGTAGCGCACCAGGGTCACCCCGTCCTGCTCGTACTCCGCCAGAGCCATGGGGACGTCCTCCAGCACGACCCGCTCCCCATCCCGGCGGACCACCAGGTCGGCGGTTTCCCCGTTGCCCCGGGAGAGCAGCATGGTGATGTCGTCGTAGATCAGCACCCGGTGGCCGTCGATCCGCAGGATCTCGTCCCCGGACTGGAGGTAACCCTCCTCCGCCGCGGGGCAGCCCTCGGCAAAGGAGTCGATGACCGGGGTGGCGCTGGTCTGAGTCGGGGAAAAGAGCAGCAGCAGAATGGCCAGCCCGGCCAGGAAATTCATGGCGGAGCCGGCCACCAAAATCAAAAAGCGCCGCCAGGCCGGGGCCCGGGCAAAGCTGCGGGGGTCATCGGTGGCCTCGTCCTCCCCCTCCATGGCGCAGTAGCCCCCGATGGGCAGCAGCCGCAGGGAGTAGAGGGTCTCCTTCCCCTGCTTTTGCAGCAGCTGGGGCCCCATGCCGATGGAGAACTCATTGACCCGGACGCCGCACAGCTTGGCGGTGATGAAGTGGCCGAATTCGTGGATGGCGATCAGAAAGCCGAAAAACAGGATGGCAAAGAGGATATAGAGCATAAAGCCTCCTAACAGTTAACTTTTCCCGCCCGGGCATAGACCGCCTCCCGGGCCGCCCGGTCCGCCTCCAGCACCGCCTCCAGCTCCGATGCGGGCTGGACGGGCACGCTGTCCAGGGCGTGCTCCACCAGACCGGCGATGTCCAAAAAGCCGATCCGGTCCCGGAGGAACAGATCCACCGCCGCCTCATTGGCCCCGTTCAGAATGGCGCAGGCGGTGCCCGGCTTCCGGGCGCAGTCCATGGCCAGGGCCAGGCAGCGGAAGGTGTCCGGGTCCGGTCGCTCAAAGGTCAGGCTGGGGCAGGCGAACAGGTCCAGCTCCGTGGCAGCCGCCGGAGTGCGCACCGGCCAGGTCAGGGCATACTGGATGGGCAGGCGCATGTCGGCGGTGCCGATCTGGGCCAGGATCGCATTATCACAGTATTCCACCATGGAGTGGATGATGCTCTGCCGGTGGACCACGATCTGGATTTTTTCCGGGGGCATGCGGTACAGCCGCATGGCCTCGATGAACTCCAGACCCTTGTTCATCAGGGTGGCGGAGTCGATGGTGATCTTGGCCCCCATGCTCCAGTTGGGATGTTTCAGGGCGTCGGCCCGGGTGACAGATTGGAGCTGCTCCCGGGTGCGGCCGAAGAAGGGCCCGCCGGAGGCGGTGAGGATGAGCCGCTTGACCTCCCCGTGGGAGGCGCTGCCCTGGAGGCACTGGAAGATGGCGGAGTGCTCCGAGTCCACCGGCACGATCTCCGCCCCCGTCTGCCGGGCCCGCTCCATGACCAGCTCCCCGGCGCAGACCAGGGTCTCCTTGTTGGCCAGGGCGATGCGCTTGCGGGCGCCGATGGCGGCCAGGGTGGGCCGCAGGCCGATCATCCCCACCACGGCGGTGACCACCGTGTCCGCCGCCGGAAGGGACGCCGCCTCCAGCAGCCCCTCCATGCCCGAGGCCACCCGGATGCCGGTGTCCGCCAGCCGGACCCTCAGCTCCGCGGCGGCGGCGGGATCATAGGCGACTGCCAGCTCCGGGCGGAACCGGCGGGCCTGCTCCTCCAGCATGTCCACGCTGCGGTTGGCCGTGATCGCCGCCACCTGAAAGCCGCACTTGGCCGCCACGTCCAGGGTCTGGGTGCCGATGGAACCGGTGGAGCCAAGAACTGAGAGAACTTTACTCACAACACAACACCTCGAAGCAGTCGAATGGCATCTTTTTTAAAATCCCGGCAGGCAGCTGGACAGCAGCAGGATGGCCGGGGCGCAGAACACCATGCTGTCAAATCGGTCCATCATGCCGCCGTGGCCCGGGAGCAGTTTCCCATAGTCTTTGATCCCGTACTCCCGCTTGATCAGGGAGAAGGACAGGTCGCCCACCTCCGTGACCAGGGCGCCGGCCAGTCCGTAGAGGACCATGGGGCCGTAATGGACGGGAATGCCAAGGCCGAACTGGAGCACCAGTCCGAAGATGACGGAGAACAGGACGCCGGTCACCAATCCGCCCACATAGCCCTCCGCCGACTTGTTGGGGCTGACCCGGGTGATCCCCCGGTGACGGCCCAGCAGCACCCCGGCGAAATAGGCCCCCCCGTCGGTGAGAAAGGCCAGCCCAATGGTCAGCATCACATACATCCGGCCGTGGCCCTCCGCTCCGTAGCCCATCAGGCCCACCAGGCCGGAGAGCAGGGCGGGCATCAGCACCCCGGCAAAGAGGCACTTGGCCGCCGCCTCAAAGGGGATACCCCGGGCGGACTCGTCATATGCGTGGATGGCGGCGCAAAAGACCACCAGCATCAGCCCCAGAGCGGCAAACCCCAGCACCAGCACGCCGATCTCCACCCCAAACAGGAAGCCGAAGGGAATGAACACCGCCGCCGCGCAGGCGCAGAGATAGAGCTCCAGGGGCAGTTCTGCCGTGGCATGGAGCAGCTCCCAGCAGGCGCAGCCGGTGATCAGCGCCACAAAGCAGGTAAAGGCCCAGTGGGGGGCGAACAGGATCAGCAGGACGATCAGTGGGACGAAGATCACACCCACAAGCACACGTTTTACCATGTCCTCACACCCCTCCGAACCGGCGGGAGCGGTGCTGGAAGGAGGCGATCGCCCGCAGCAGCTCCTCTTTGGTGAAATCAGGCCAAAGTACGTCGGTAAAATAGAATTCAGAATAGGCGCTCTGCCAGAGCAGGAAATTGGAGATCCGGATCTCCCCGCTGGGGCGGATCACCAGATCCGGGTCGGGAATGCCGGCGGAATAGAGGTGGGCGTCCAGCTGTTCCTCGGTGAGCCGGGTCAGATCCAGCCCCTCCCGGGCGCAGGAGCGGACCGCGTGGACGATCTCATCCCGTCCGCCGTAATTGAGGCAGATATTGCTCTGGCAGGCCTCAAACTCCGCGGTGGCCTCCTCGGCCCGCCGGCAGAGCGCCCGCAGCTCCGGTGAGAGGGGTGACAGATCCCCCAGGAATTTCAGCCGGATGCCGTTTTTCTGGGCGTCCCGGATGACCTCGTTCAGATACTTCTCCAGCAGCCCCATAATGGCCGTCACTTCCTCCGGGGGGCGTTTCCAGTTCTCCGTGGAAAAGGCGTAGACCGTCAGGTACTTGACCCCGATCTCCTTGCAGTAGTTGCCGATCCTGCGGAAGGTCTCCGCCCCGGCGGAGTGGCCTACCGTCCGGGGCATCCCCCGCTTCTTGGCCCACCGGCCGTTGCCGTCCATGATGATGGCGATGTGCGCCGGGATCCGGCTGAAATCCACCTGGGACGCCTGCTTGCGACGAAATAATCCCATAAAAACCTTTCCTGCCTTAACATCAAAGCAAGCGGAGGCGCCGGGTGCGGCGCTCCGCTTTGCCGTTTTCCGCCGCCCCGGCCCAGCGCTCCCGACGGCGGGAGCGCCGGGCCAGGGGCTGTGGGCGGGCCGGGTCAGACGCTCATCAGTTCCTTTTCCTTCTCAGCGCCCAGCTCGTCCAGCTTCTTGATATACTTGTCGGTGGCGTCCTGGAGCTTCTTCTCCAGGTCCTTCACGTCGTCCTCGGTGACCTCGCTCTTCTTCTTGGCGGCCTTGATCTTGTCCATCACATCCCGGCGGATGTTCCGAATGGCCACCTTGCCCCCCTCGGCGTACTTGCGCACCTGCTTGGTGAGCTCCTTGCGGCGCTCCTCGGTGAGCTGGGGGAAGGTCAGGCGGATCACCTTGCCGTCATTCTGGGGGTTGATGCCCAGCTCGCTGGTCTGGATGGCCTTCTCAATGGGCCGAAGCAGAGAGCTGTCCCAGGGCTGGATGACCAGCTGGCGGGGATCCGGGGAGCTGATGGCGGCCACCTGGTTCAGGGGGGTGGGGGTGCCGTAGTACTCCACCTGGATCCGGTCCAGGACGGAGGCGTTGGCCCGGCCCGCCCGGACGGAGGCGAAGTCGGATTTGACGGACTCGATGGTCTTCTGCATTCTCGCTTCCGCGTCCTTGATGAAATCGCTCATATCAGTTGTCTCCCTTCACAATCGTTCCGATTTTTTCGCCGGTGACCGCCCGGACGATGTTCTCCGGGTCCTTGAGGGCGAAGAGCAGCACCGGAATGTCGTTGTCCATGGACAGGCTGGTGGCCGTGCTGTCCATGACCGCCAGGTGCTGGGCCAGCACGTCGTCATAGGTGATGCTGTCATACTTGACCGCGTCGGCGTATTTGACCGGGTCGGCGGAATAGACGCCGTCCACATTCTTGGCCAGCAGGATCACGTCGGCGTCGATCTCCGCCGCCCGGAGCACCGCGGCGGTGTCGGTGGAGAAAAAGGGGTTGCCGGTGCCGCAGCCAAAGACCACCACCCGCCCCTTTTCCAGATGGCGGATGGCCCGGGAGCGGATGTAGGGCTCTGCGACCTGGCGCATATCAATGGCGGTCTGGACCCGGACCTCCACCCCGTGCTGCTCCAGCACATCGGCCACGGCCAGGGCGTTGATGGCGGTGGCCAGCATGCCCATATGGTCGGCCCGGACCCGGACCATCTTGTCGCCGCCGTCCTTGACGCCCCTCCAGAAATTGCCGCCGCCTACCACGACGCCTACCTGGACGCCCATGTCCACGCACTGCTTGATGGCCTTACTCACCGAGCCGATCACATCAAAGTCCAGCCCGCGGCCGACGTCTCCCGCCAGGGCCTCGCCGCTGATTTTCAGCAGAATGCGCTTATAGATCGGTTGATTCATCGCAACACAACTCCTTTATCGGAATCTCTTGGATCGTTCTCCATTTGCTGAATGTATTTTAATCTATTTTGGCCCGTTTGCATAGAGCAAAAGACAAATTTTTTCTTTTTCACAATGTTTTTCCCCGGGGCGTCTTGGCCACGCCTCCCCGCAAGCGGCCGGTATCCAGCCCCGGTCCCTCCTACCCCGCCGCCTTCCCGCACCGGCCAGGGGGCAGGACCGGGGCGCAAAGAAAGCGCGGCACAAGGCCGTGCCGCGCTTCTTGGCTTTTGGTCGGGCCTGGGATCAGACCTTCTTGGGGCGATAGGGCTTGACGGGAATGGAGGGGTCAAAGGGGTTGGTCTCCTTGCCGGCGGCCACTTCCCTGAACCATTCGAAGGGCTTGGTGCGGAAGCCCTCCCAGCTCTCGCAGGTGGGCGGCTGCTGCATCCAGTCATGGCAGTAGCGCCAGTCGTTGGTTTGGCTGATATACTTCTCATCCTGCTGGGCGGCGTGGGTGTCGCCCATTTCGCCGGCAGCGATGCGGAGCAGGGAACCGTACTGTTCGGAGACGGTGTGCAGCTTCAGGTCTTCCACCAGCAGCTTCTTCAGCGGGCGCTTGGCCAGATTGGACATAATGGTGCGGTTCTCATAGGACATGGTCTTCCACATCCGGGCGATCTCCCAGGCCCGGTCCATGACCTTGTCCTTGGGCACCACCTCGCTGACCATGCCCCAGTCCAGCATCTGCTGGGCGGTCCACTGGCGGGCGGTCATCATGTAGTAGTTGCCACGCTTGGTGCCGAAGAAGTGCTGGGCCATCAGGCCCATGCCGTCGCCGGGCACCAGTCCGCCGTGGGCGTGGGGGACCTCCATCCAGGTATCCTCAGAGGCGATGGTCACATCGCACAGCATGGCGGAATCCCAGTGGAAGCCGGGACCGGGAATGGCGCCGATGGTGGGCACGTCCAGATCGAAGATCATGTTCTTGATCAGGTTGGTGTCGTCAAAATACTGGTGCTGGAAGCGCTGGGTGGGCAGCTCGGAATAAGTCTCCCAGCCGTTGGGGTCGGATTCGGTCATCCAGCTGTGACCGATGTGGGTATAGATGATGATCTCGTTTTTGAAATCCAGGGAGAGGACCCGAGTCAACTGGCTCATGGCGCGGTGGGACATGCCGGAATGCTGCATGGGGCCGTCCAGGGTCTTCCAGGTAACCTGGCAGATGCCGTCCTCCCGATACAGGTCGGCAAAATCCTTAAACCACTCCTTGTACTCGTCAAACTCCGGGAGCTTGACGTAGTCGGCCAAAGGCTTGTTCATACTGCTTCCTCCTTAAATAATTCAATTGTTGCGTTGTCCCGTTTCGTGTAGAGCAACCATTAACTTTATAGTATTAAATTATTCTCGTATTGTCAAATAGCAAGATAAACCGATGTCATATTCCCTTTTATTTATAAAAAAAGACGGAGCGCACTTCTGGT
>CAZAIF010000014.1:0-4202 GCA_964485125.1 uncultured Oscillospiraceae bacterium
AAATCCCATTCCCCCCTTGCCTTTCCCGGGGGAATGGAGTATGATGTGGGATGTGGTTATATATTTCTAACTGCTCTTGCAGGTCGGTTAGAAAATGATAACTCAAAGCCTGGAGAGCGGGCTTGGAAGGACGATGCGAAATGTGGAAATACACCATTCAGGTCGACGGCATAATGTGCGGCATGTGCGAGGCCCATATCAACGACGCCCTCCGGCAGGCCTTTCCGGTCCATAAGGTGAACTCCTCCCGGAGCAAGGGGCAGACCGTGCTGATCTCCGAGGCGGAGTTGGACGAGCAGGCGCTGCGGGACGCCATCAACGCCACCGGCTATCAGGCGGGGCGGGTGGACAAGGAGCCCTGGCAGAAGAAGGGCCTGTTCGGCCGCCGGTAAGCCTGGCGCGCCGCTGCGCCGGTACGAAAGAGGAATCGGCATATGCTGCAGACACTGCTGTCCGGTCTGCTGGCCTTTGGACTGTGCGCCGCCGCAATTCTGCTGGGGCGGCTGGTCCGATCCCTGGCCGCCCTGGCCGCCGAGGGCCGGGGCGGAATGGGACAATACCATGGCGGGGATGCAGGTGTGCCGCGTTTCCCTGGAGGTGCCGGAGGGACAGCCGTCCCTCCGGCTGCCCCTGACGCTGGGGGCGCTGCACTTCGAGGCCCTGTTCTGCCGGGGCGGCGGCGGGCACCTCCCCGGCGCCGTGTGGGCTGCCTGTCCTTCACGGTGGAGGAGGCCTCTCCCTTTGACCTGGCGATGCTGCTGGATCAGCTGGGCTTCGCGGTGCGCTCCGGCCGCCACTGCGCCCAGCCCCTGCTGCGGAGTCTGGGGACGGAGTATGCCCTGCGGGTGTCCTCCGCCTGCTACAACACCCCGGAGGAAATCGACGGCCTGCTGGCCGCCCTGGAGCGGGTCATCCCGCTGTGCGCCCAGTGACCGGCCTGAGACAGGAGGTTCCCCCCATGAAAAGCGCCCGCAAGCTCATCTTCTTTGATGTGGACGGCACCATCATCACATCAGACCATCAGATTCCCGCCTCCGCCCGCCGGGCCATCCACGCCGCCCAGGCCAAGGGAAACCTGTGCATTGTAAACACCGGGCGGCCCTGCGCCCACATCGAGCCGACGGTCACCGCCATCGGCTTTGACGGCTACATCTGCTCCTGCGGCCAGTACATCCTGCTCCAGGGGGAGTGCCTGCTCCACGACCGGCCGGAGGCTCAGGTCTGCCGGGCCATTGTGGAGCTGGTGCGCCGGTGCGGTCTGGATGTGGTCTACGAGGCGGAGGAAGGCATCTTCTTCGACCTGTCCCGGCCCATCGAAAACCGGTACATCCTGGAGACAAAGGAGCGCTATGCCCAGCTGGGCTTCCTGGTGGACGGGGACATCGACGCCCCCGGCTTCCGGTTTGACAAGTTCTGCGTCTATCCCCGGCCGGACAGCGACCTGGAAGCCTTCACCGGCTTCGTCTCCCGGCACTTTCAGATCATCCACCGGGAGCACGGCCTGCTGGAGATGGTCAAGCTGGGCTGTTCCAAGGCCGAGGGCATCCGGCGGGTGATCCGAGCCCTGGGGGCGGCGGAGGAGGACTGCTACGCCATCGGGGACAGCACCAACGACTTGCCCATGCTCCAGGCCGTCCCTAACAGCATCGCCATGGGCCACGCCCCGGCGGAGGTCAGAGCCGCAGCCAGTTATGTCACCGGCGGCATTCTGGAGGACGGCCTGGCCGGGGGTCTGGCCCATTTCGGCCTGTGCTGAATCCATTCCCCCACGGCCCGGCGGAGGCTCCGCCTGCCGCAGCGCCGTAATCGAATACCCACGGGGCTGTTGCAGCAGTTTGCAGCAGCCCCGCTTTTTGTCCTCCTGGGGCTCAGGAGAACAGGATCACTTTGTTTTGCCCCGCTCCCGTTTTTTGTGGAAGGCGCTTGCATTATTATATCGTTAAAGTTATACTAAATGATGAAAAATTCATTTCAACTGCCGCTCCGGCTATAGTATGATAAGGTAGAACACGAGCAAAATGGAACGGTTTGGAGGTACATTTTTATGAAAAAGAATCCCTATCCCCATGTATTCCAGCCCATCACCATCCGGGGCCTGACCCTGAAAAACCGGCTGGAGTATGCGCCTACCGTGGTACTCAAGTGCAACGCCGACGGCACCATGAGCCAGGAGATGCTGGACTTCATGCAGTGGCAGGCCAAGACCGGCGTGGGCTGGGTCACCGTGGGTGACACCCCGGTCACCCACGACAACACCTCCCACTGGCTGTGCGAGATGAACGTCTGCGACGACGACTGCATCCACGGCATGAACATGCTGGTGGAGCAGTGCCGCAAGAACGGCGCCGAGCTGTCGGTGGAGCTGGCCTACGCCGGCCGGGGCAACCGGGCCAACCCCGACGGGGCGCCCACCGCCATCGTCTCCGCCGAGCGCCCTCTGTCCCCCGGGGACAACGTGCGCACCATGGACCGCGCCGACATGGACTATCTGAAGGAGCGCTTCGTGGACTGCGCCCTGCGCTGCAAGCACGCCGGCTTCCGCATGATCCTGATCCACTGCGCCCACAACAACTTCCTGGCCCAGTGGCTCTCCCCCGACTCCAACGTCCGCACCGACGAGTACGGCGGCTCCCCCGAGAACCGGCGCAAATACCCCCTGGAGGTGCTGAAGGCCATCCGGGAAGCCGTGGGCGAGGACATGGTCATCGAGCTGCGGGTCTCCGCCACCGAGGGCATCCCCGGCGGCCTGGAGTTTGACGAGTCCCTGGCCTTTATGGAGCTGGCCCAGGAATATGTGGACATCATGCACGTCTCCCAGGGCTCCATCTTCCACCTCTCCGCCCGCTACACCATCCCCACCTACTTCCGGGAGCCCCACAAGCCCCTGAACGTGGATTACGCCGCCGAGGTCAAGAAGCACCTGCACATCCCCGTGGCGGTGGTGGGCATGATCACCACCCTGGAGCAGGCCGAGGAGATCATCGCCTCGGGCAAGGCGGACATCGTGGCCATGGCCAAGAGCTTCATGGCCGACGGCGACATCGTCCACAAGTCCCTGGCCGGCCAGGCCGATCTGGTGCGCCCCTGCACCCGGTGCGACCTGTGCGGCAACGCCAACACCTGGGGCACCTCCATGAGCTGCGCCATCAACCCCCGCTGCGGCATCGACGGGGAGATCCAGCCCGTCCCCGAGCAGGAGCGCAAGCGGGTGCTGGTCATCGGCGGCGGACCCGCCGGCATGATGGCGGCCCAGACCCTGGTGAAGCGGGGCCACACCGCCACCCTGTGGGAGAAATCCGACCGGCTGGGCGGCCTGCTCATCGACGCCAGCGCCGTCCCCTTCAAGCAGCTGATGCGGGAATACCTCCAGTGGGACATCGACGAGACCATGCGCTGCGGCGCCACCGTCTGTCTGAACAAGGAGGCCACCCTGGAGGCCGTGGAGCAGGAGGACCCGGACGCCATCATTGTGGCCACCGGCTCGGTCTATCTGAATCCCCCCATCCCCGGCATGGAGCACGCCCTGGCCGTCCGGGATGTGGACAACCACACCGTGGAGACCCGGGAGACCGTGGTAGTCTGCGGCGGCGGCATCACCGGCCTGGAGTGCGCCCTGACCCTGGCCCAGGAGGGCAAACAGGTCACCGTGGTGGACATGCTGCCCCGGGAGCAGTTCGTCTCCGAGATGCCCATCTTCAACAAGGCCGACCTGATGGCCCAGCTGGAGGAGAAGGGCGTGGAGCTCTACGGCGGCCAGAAGATCGTCTCCATCTCCCCCGAGGGGGTCACCTGCGCCGACGCCGTCACCGGTGAGCAGCGTCTGTTCGCCGGCGAGAGCGTGGTCAACGCCCTGGGCGTCAAGCCCGACAACAAGCTGGGGCTGGAGCTGCTGGCCAAGTACGGCAGCAATCAGGTCGTCCTGGTGGGCGACTGCACCGCCAAGGGGGGCAACTACTACCGGGCCAACCACGAGGCCTATGCCGCCGCCATGCGGATCTGACCGGAGGATGTGCTCCATGAAATCCATCCAGATCCCCACTTTTGATTTTACCGGCAAAACCGTGGTGATCACCGGCTCCGGCAGCGGCATCGGACAGGCCGCCGCCCTGGAATTTGCCCACTACGGCGCCAACGTGGTGGTGGCGGACATCTCCGCCGCCGCCGCGGAGGAGACTGTCAGCGCCATCCTGGCCCACGGCGGC
>CAZAIF010000014.1:4302-19260 GCA_964485125.1 uncultured Oscillospiraceae bacterium
CATCTCCGCCGCCGCCGCGGAGGAGACTGTCAGCGCCATCCTGGCCCACGGCGGCTCCGCCCTGGCCGTACCGGTGGATGTATCCAAAAGCGATCAGGTGGATGCCCTGGTGCGGACCGCCGTGGACCGTTTCGGCGGCCTGGACATCTTCCTGTCCAACGCCGGCGTCGGGGGCGAGGTGCTCCCGCTGCTGGAGCAGAGCGAGGAGGAGTTCGACCGCGTCCTCTCCGTCAACCTGAAGGGGGCCTTCCTGTGCGGCAAGGCCGCCGCCAGGCAGATGATCGCCCAGGGCAAGGGCGGCCGGATCATCATCACCGCCTCCATCGCCGCCATTGAGGGCGGCGGCTTCCACGGGCCCTATGGGGCCTCCAAGGGGGGCATCGTCACCCTGGTACGCACTATGGCCCGGGAGTGGGCCCCCTACGGCATCACCGTCAACGCGGTGAGCCCCGGCCTCACCGCCACCGCTATCAACGAGGGCCTGGCCTCCGACCCGGAGGTGCTGGAGTCCCTGCTGGACAAGATCCCCCTCCACCGGATGGCCAAGCCCGAGGAGATCGCCTCCGCCATGCTCTATCTGGCCACCGAGTCCGCCGCCTTCATCACCGGCACCACCCTGATCGCCGACGGCGGCGCCACCACCGGGGGCTGAACCCATTGCGTTGAGACAGCAAAATACGCCGGTCAGCAGACCGGCGTATTTTGAGCCCTCTTTTTTCGCAAAAAAAATCCGCCTCCGCCCGAGGGCGGAGGCGAATTCCCGTGGGGAAAGTCAGCAGTCACACGCTGCGCGTAGGAAGGGATTACTTGCCGATCTGCTTGTCCTTGATGCAGGCCACCAGGATGATCGCGATCACACAGAGCACCGCCACCATGCCATAGGCCAGGTAGTAGTTGCCCGTCATGCTCAGGCCGGCGCCCATAATCACGAAGGCGAAGGAGCGGACGATGTTGGTGATCGGGTTGAGCACGCCCATGGCCCGGACGAAATCATAGCGGCCGAACAGGGTTGCGGTCATGGAGGGGAACAGGTTGCCGATGCCGCCGATGGCGATGCCAATCATAAACACGGAGAAATACTGCAGATACAGGTTGGTGCTGGGGATCGCGCAGGCAATCAGGGTGACCACATACCAGCAACCATAGGCGATGGACGCCTTCTTGGTGCCGATCTTCTGATCCAGCCAGCCGGTGGTATAGCTGCCCAGCAGGCCCAGAATGGCGGCGACCGTCATGGCGCCGGTGGCCTTGGCGGGCGCCCAGCCGGCCATGATCAGGCGGGGGATCAGACGGCTGATGCAGGCCACATTGCAGATGATGTAGATGCCGAAGCCCAGGCCGATGAGCCAGACCTCTTTGTTCAGCAGCAGGGTCTTGGCGTTCCAGGGGGACTTGTAGGCCTCTGCCTCACGCCGGTTGGCCTCCAGCTCCTCCTTGCTGACAGAGCCGTTGTCCGGCGCGCAGCCCATCTCCTCGGGGGTATCCCGCATCACGATGAAGGAGAAGATGCCGGCCACCACCAGCAGGGCGCCCATGATGTAGAAGGAGCCGTTCAGGCTGGTCCAGCTCATAAACAGGGACAGCAGGATGACAAAGGTGGCGGAGCACAGGTTCTGGCCCATGGTGGCCCAGCCCAGAGCCAGGCCCTTCTTGGTGGGGAACCAGCTGGCCATCAGGGCGTTGGCGCAGGTCCAGCAGTAGCCCATGCCGAAGAAGTTGGCCAGGGCGGTGACCACGGTGAAGCCCACCAGGGTGGTGACCACGCCGTAGAGCATATAGCTGATGCCGCCCAGCACAGAGCTGATGAGCATGGCCCGGCGGTTGCTGTTCACCTTGGCGATAAACCAGGAACAGGCCACGGAGCCCAGCAGGCCGATCCAGCTGGCCGGGGTGGTCCAGCTCAGGAGCGCGGCCTCGTCCACTCCGTGGGCGTTGGCAAAGTTGGTGACGATAGTGTTCAGGCCGTCGGTGCACATGCCCGCATAGAAGTAGAACATAAGACCGGCCACAAAGATCATCAACCAGCCTTTGGAGCCAAAGTTACTTTTGGTGCTTGCTTTTGATTCCATAAAAAGATCCTCCCATTCTTTTCTTACCACGGTTCCGCGCAGCGTCTTCCCGAGTAAAACCTTATCATAATCCGCTTTTCCCGCAAAATTCCTTTTGAAAAATAGCGATATACACCCCAAGTTATACTGTCAATTTTTTAACAATCCCTTTGAAAGGAGGAGCGCGCAAATGGATTTGACGCAGCTGCGGTACTTTCAGGCCGTGGCCCGCACCGGCAACATCACCCGGGCAGCCTCGGAGCTGTATGTCACCCAGCCCAACCTGAGCAAGAGCATCTCCAAGCTGGAGGAAGAGCTGGGGGTCGCCCTCTTCGACCACCGGAAGGGCAAGATCGAGCTCAATGACTACGGCAGGATGTTCCTCTCCAGCGTGGACATCGCCTTCGCCGAGCTGAACGCCGGGGTACAGAACATCCAGCGGATGTACGCCGCCTCCCAGTACATGCTCTCCTTGGGCAGCAACATCCGGGGCTATCTGGCCGACCGGCTCCCCGCCTTCTCCACCGCCCACCCGGAGATCGGCATCCGGCAGTTGGACTGCACCACCCAGCAGCTGGTGGAGCACCTGCTGGACCGGAGCATCAACCTGGCCCTCTCCAACGAGCCCCTGTCCGACGACCGGATCAGCTTCCGGCTGATGGGCAGTAAAAAATATGTCATCGCCCTCCATGGCGACCACCCCCTGGCCGCAAAGGACGCCATCTCCTTTGGGGACCTCCGGGGCGCCACCTTTATCTGCGACACCTCCCGCTTCCATCTGGACAGCCTGCGCCAGGCCTGTCAGGCCCACGGCTTCCTGCCCCAGGTGGGCTATGAGATCCAGAGCACCGACCTGGTATACAGCCTGCTGGAGGCCAACCGGGGGGTGGCCATCGTGCCGGTGGTCATGGGCTGCCACCTGATCGCCACCCACCCGGACACCGCCATCCGCATCCGGGCCATTGACGGCGAACTGCCCCCGGTCATCATCGGGGTGGGCACCCTGAAAAATCAACCGCCGACCCAGGCCGTCAGCCAGTTCATCCAGTTTATCGCCGACGCGCTGCTCCAGGAGGAGCAGATGGTGCGGGATCTGGGGTACGGCTATTTGCTGTAGGGCAAAAAAGTATACTGCGGCGGTTATACGCATCAACTTTAAGATTTATTTTACTTTTTCTTCGGTTCTTGCTATACTGCAACTGCATAGATCCATTTTCAGAGCATATTCCCCAAAATAGCAATCAATTCTGACAGCTGACACAACAGTAAAGGAGCGATGTAATTATGTTTGAAGAATTCAAAGGCAAGGTTCTGTTCGTCACCGGCGCCGCCTCCGGCATGGGCCGGGCGGTGGCCGTCCGCTTCGGCAGCCTGGGCTGTAAGGTGGCCGTGGCCGCCCGCCGTCCCGACGCCGGGGCGGAGACCGTCCGGCTGGTCAAGGAGGCCGGCGGCGACGCCATTTTCGTGTCCTGCGACGTCTCCAGTGACGAGAGCGTCAAGGCCGCCATCGACACCACCGTGGCCACCTTCGGCAGCCTGGACTACGCCTTCAACAACGCCGGCTGCGGCGCCGACGGCGTCCACATCCCCTTCGTTCCCCTGACCGAGGTCACCGAGGGCGACTGGGACAAGGTCATCGACACCAACCTGAAGGGCGTGTTCCACTGCCTGAAGTATGAGCTGCTCCAGATGCAGAAGCAGGGCGGCGGCGCCATCGTCAACACCGCCTCCATCGGCGGGTTGAAGATGGTCCCCATGTTCGGCGCCTACGGCCCCTCCAAGGCGGGCGTCATCGCCATCACCCAGACTGCCGCCGTGGAAAACGCCAAGGCGGGCATCCGGGTCAACGTCATCTGCCCCGGCCCCACCGACGGCACCAACCTGATGGCCGACAGCGTGGCCGCCGGCAGCCAGGACACCGACTTCCTGCTCTCCCACGTCATCCCCATGGGCAAGCTGGGCACCACCCAGGACGTGGCCGACAGCGTGGTCTATCTGTGCTCCAATATGTCCGGTCACGTCACCGGCATGGCCCTGCCCGTCTGCGGCGGCATGCAGATGTGAGGCGTCGGCCATGATGCGCCACGTCTCAGTCTTCCGGGTCAAGCCGGAGCACCGCACCCCGGAGGTCATCGCCTCCTTGGCCCAACAGCTGCGGGAGCTACCCCGGCAGCTTGACACCATCACCGAGTGTGAGATTGGCGTCAAGCCCTTCCCCATGCCCACCCAGAGCCCGGACGGGGCCGTCCAGTTCTACGATCTGATCCAGATCATCACCTTCGCCACCGAGGCCGACTGCATGGCCTATCCAGGCAGTCAGACCCACCGGGATTTCCTGGCCGCCTCCAGCCGGTATATGGAGCAGGTGGTGGGATTGGACTATCCTGTGGAATAACCTCCCTCCCCTGACAGCAGTGCGGGGCCGCCTTTGGGCGGCCCCACTATTGTTTTTTGCGGCGGGATATGGTAAACTGTCTGCAATAATGCGACGCGAACACAGAGGAGGTTGTCTTATGTCTATGAATATGGAGCAGATTCAGCACCTGCTGGAGCGTCAGCAGTCCCGGGCCGACATCATGAACCTGATGGGCCGCTACCAGTACTATCACACCGGCGGCCAGATGGACAGGATCGGCCGGGAGCTGTTTGCCTGGTGGCTCCCCGACGCCCGGTGCGAATACGGCCCGCTGGGGGTGTTCGGGGCGAAAAAATCTCTGGAGTTCTTTGACGCCATGGCCCAGACCTTCACCGGCGGCAAAGGGGTGTGCCACCCCGGCCTGCTGGAGATCCACCAGATCACCACGCCGGTGGTGGAGGTGGCCGGGGACAACCAGACCGCTAAGGGCATGTGGATGTCCACCGGGGCCATCCTGATGCTCCACGACGAGGGCTCCGAGACCGGGCGCTCCTTCACCTGGGACTCGGGCAAGTACGCCGTGGACTTTATCAACACCGAGCAGGGCTGGCGGATCTGGCACCTGCATGTGTGCGACCTGTGGCGCACCGACTTTGACCGGGATCCGGTGGCCACCGCCGCCCCCATGGAGCAGGGCACCACCCAGACGATGATCGACGAGTGGAACGCCCGCGCCGCCGCCGGGGAGGAAGTGCGCCCCCACGGCATGCCCGTCATCCCCGACGGCCCCACCACCTTCCACTACACCTACGCCAGCGACTCCGTCGCCCCTCAGCAGCCCCAGCCGCCGGTGCCCTACCGCACCTTCAGCGAGACCTTCGCCTACTGAGGCGGGGAACTAATTTCACCGGCTTTTCCCCGTCTTTTTACGGCTGCGCCGCCTCAGCGGCGCAGCCGTTCCATTTTGGCGTGAAATCACAACGCTTATTTGTACCACTCCCCCTCCAACGGCCCGGATCCGGGCTGTTGGAGGTTTTTCCCCGCTGTACCACACCAGGTTGTTTTCAGCGGGCCGTTTGGTTGTTGCACTTCCTATTATTTCTCTGCTATAATTTCAGATAGGTAAATCTACGGAAATAGGACCGACAACGGAAAGGGGACAATCTTATGGCTTCCTATGAAAAGCTGCTCCAGCCCCTCCAGGTGGCTGGCCTGCGGCTGAAAAACCGGATGCTCTCCGCCCCCACCTCCCTGGCGGAGCTGGGCCCCGGTGAGCACTACAGCGACGATAACATCAACTACTATAAGCTCAAGGCTGCTGGCGGGGTGGCCCTGGTCAGCGTGGGGGACGTGATCGTGGATCTGTCCACCGGCCGCAGCCACCCCATGCAGGTGGGGCTGGACGACCCCACCGCCATTCCCTATCTGGTCAAGATGGCCGACGCCATCCACTCCGGCGGCGCCGCAGCGGAGATTGAGATCGACCATGGCGGCGCCCTGTGCGATCCGGTCTTTATCGACGGGGACAACGCCATCGGCCCCTCCGGCTATGTGGACCCCTGGGGGGACGAGGTGCTGGAGATGACCGAGGAGCAGATTTATCAGATCGCCGAAAAATTCGGCGAGGCCGCCGCCACCGCCAAGGCCTGCGGCTTTGACATGGTGATGATCCATGCCGGCCACGGCTGGCTGCTCCACCAGTTCATCTCCCCGGTCACCAACCACCGCACCGACAAATGGGGGGGCAGCATCGAAAACCGGATGCGCTTCCCGTTGCTGGTGGTGGAGAAGGTGCGCGCCGCGGTGGGCAAAAACTTCCCCATCGACATTCGCATCTCCGGCTCCGAGCGGATGCCCGGCGGCTATGACATCTCCACCGGCATCGAGATCGCCAAGGCCCTGGACGGCAAGGTGGATCTGATTCACGTCTCCGCCGGCAGCCAGCAGGACGAGTATTCCGCCGTGCTGATGCACCCCGGCGCCTTCCAGAAGCACGGCGAGAACGCCGGTCTGGCTGCCGAGATCAAGAAGCATGTCAAGACCCCGGTGGTCACCGTGGGCGCCTTCAGCGAGCCGGACAAGATGGAGGCCTTCCTGGAGGAGAGCGGCGTGGACTGCATCGCCATGGGCCGGGCCCTGATCGCCGACCCCTTCCTTCCCCGCAAGATCATGCGGGGCCGGGTGGAGGACATCACCCCCTGTCTGCGCTGCGGCGAGTGCCAGAGCGGCATGATGAAGAACAAGACCATGCGCTGCGCCGTCAACCCCTACATCGGCCGGGAGATGGAATACTTCCACCCCATTCCCACCCGGGAGACCAAAAGGCTGCTCATCGTGGGCGGCGGCCCCGCCGGCATGCAGGCCGCCATCACCGCCTGTGAGCGGGGACACAAGGTCACGCTGGTGGAGAAGAGCGGCCGGCTGGGCGGCCTGAAGTACGCCGACAACGCCGACTTCAAGTACAACATCCGCCGCTACCGGGACATGACCGCCGCCAAAGTGAAGGCGCTGCCCATCGATCTGCGGCTGAACACCGTGGTCACCGACGAGCTGGTGGCCGAGGTCCAGCCCGACGCCATCATCGTCTGCGTGGGCGCCGACCCCTGGGCCCTTCCCGTCCCCGGCGCCGACGGCCAGAATGTGATTTTCGGCGCTGAGCTCCAGAAGGACGATCCCCGGGTGGGCCAGCGGGTTGTGGTCATCGGCGGCGGCCTGATCGGCTGCGAGGAGGGCATTGCCCTGGCCCGGGAGGGCCATGAGGTCACCATCCTGGAGATGCAGGAGGAGCTGTGTCCCGACTGCGGCCGGATGCACCGGCTCAACGTGCTCCACCAGATCGAGGTGGCCGAGACGCTGACCACCGCCACCGGGATGCGCTGCACCGGCATTGACGCCCAGGGCGTGACCGCCGTGGACGGCGAGGGCAGGGAGACCAAATTCCCCGCCGACACCGTGGTCATGTGCGCCGGCATGCGGCCCCGTTCCGCCGAGGTGGAGCGGCTGAGCAAATACTGCGCCGAGTTCTATGTCTGCGGCGACGCCGCCCGGCCCCGCCAGATCGGCCAGGCCACCCGGGACGGCTACGACGCCGTGGTCAACGTAGGCCTTTGAATCCACACAAAACACCTGAACCGTTACAGCGAATACAGCGAAAGAAAGGAGCATGATTCATGGCATCATTCACTACCGAGCAGCTGACCCAGCGCTGGGAGGACCAGCGTGCCCTGAAGAATCTGATGGGCAAGTACGCCAACTGCATCATCCTCAACCGGGAGCAGGACATCTTTGACCTGTTCTGGAGCCGGGAGGACGACATCTGCCTGAGCTTCAACGACGGCGCCTATGTGGGCGTGGAGGCGGTGGCCGGCTACTATCAGGCCTGCTGGCAGCGCAACAAGCTGGTGGCCTCCCTGATGCAGGCCCGCTTCCCCGAGCAGCTGGGAGGCAAGAGCGAGGAGGAGATCTACGGCGTGGGCCCCTTCAAGGTCCAGCCCCTGTCCTCCCCGGTCATCGAGGTGGCCGCCGACGGCAAGACCGCCAAGGGTCTGTGGCACTGCCAGGGCGCCTATAACGATGTGGAGACCTGCGGCCCGGTGGCCAACTGGACCTGGGGCTACTTCGCGGTGGACTTCATCCGCACCGAGGACGGCTGGAAGCTGTGGCACATGAGCTATACCAACGACGTGGACTGCATCTGCGGCCAGAGCTGGGGCAAGGAGAAGCAGCCTCTGCCCGACCTGCCCGAGTTCGCCGCCCTGGCCGACTTCCACTATCCCCCCTACACAGTGGAAAGGACCCTGCGGGAACTCTACACCCCCCAGCGGCCCCACACCGACTGCCCCCCCATCCCCCAGCCCTACAACACCTTTGCTGAGACCTTCAGCTACGGCATTTGAAAGGAGGTCGGACAACCATGAGCAAGAAAGTCAAGCGCGAGTATACCGATGATGAGCTGATCCGCCGGGTCACCGACATCGAGGAGATCAAAAAGGTCGCCAACAAGCGGGTCTACTACATGATCAACGAGTGGCGGGAGCAGGAACTGGAGGACCTGTGGGTGACCGATCCCGCCTATCAGGCCAACGCCTCCTTCGGCAAGAACACCGGCTACTATGTGGGCATGGACAACATCCGGGCCTACTATGTCACCAAGCACGCCGCCGACCTGGGCGACGGCGTGGGCGCCATGAACGCGCACCCCATCTCCACCGGCCTGGTGGAGCTGGCCGGGGACGGCAAGACCGCCAAGGGCCTGTGGTACTCCATCGGCCAGGACACCTATCCCAACGGGGACGGCACCGCCAAGGCCCTGTGGAACACCGGCAAGGTGGCCATCGACTTCGTCAAGGAGGGCGACGCCTGGAAGATCTGGCACATCGTGGAGGCCAACGACATCGTCTCCGAGGCGGGCACCGCCTACGGCGACGGCCCGGTCTATCTGGACTATGAGACCGACCCGGTGGCGGTGGAGTTCGGCACCCCCACCATCCCCATGATCACCCACGACGCCACCTTCAACTGGTGGGACAACTATCCCGCTCCCCCCACCCCCTATGACACCTGGAGCGACGAGATCAGCTATGGCCCCGAGGGCTATCCCGAGAAGACGGAATACCACTTCGGCGCCGGTGAAGGAGGGAACTACTGATGAGAGAGTTGACTTTGCATGAGCGCATCCGCAACGCGGACGCCAGCCAGCAGGTGGAAAACGTCAAGGCCAAGCACGCCTATCTCCACGGCCGGGCCGACGCCACCGGCGAGTGGAGCGTGATCTGGTCCCGCAGCGATGACTGCTCCTGGGCCCACGCCTTTGGCCGGATGCGGGGCTTCGACCAGGTCTACCACGGCAGCGTGGGCGACTACGACAAGATGTGCATGGAGAACTGGCTGGACCTCTATGAGGTCTATCCCGAGGTCACCGGCAAGGATCCCCGGCCTCTGATGGAGTGCTCCGTCCACACCCTGGTCACCGACGTGATCGAGGTGGCCGCCGACGGCAAGAGCGCCCGGGGCTGCTTCATCACCCCCGGAGTCATCCACTCCCGGCTGACCGCCGACAAGGGCCCAGACGGCAAGGTGCACCGCTCCCCCAAGTACTGCCATGTACTCTGGGAGCGCTACGGCTCCGACTTCGTGTGCGAGGACGGGGAGTGGAAGTATCTCCATGAGCACGTCTGCCCCGATCTGGTGGGCGACATGGACCACACCAACTGGGCCGCCGACGAGTTCCAGCGGATCATCGATCCCAACGCCGGCGAAATGATGCCCCCCACCCTGGGCTGCCCCCCGGTGGCCGATCCCGGTCCCATGCACATGCCCTATTCCGTGCTCAGCGCCCCCCAGAACACGGTACCCTGGCCCGAGCCCTATGAGACGATGGACAATGACAACACCTACACTCCCTTCCTGGAGAAGAAGTAAGCCATTTCCGTCCCTCTATACAGACTATACAGCGGGAGAAGCCCGGCGGCAGATGCCGCCGGGCTTCTTCTGTCGAGGGCGCAAAAAAAGAGGCCGGAGCCCGCATCCTTCGCGGGCTCCGGCCTTTCAGTTCAGCTTTTTGTCCCGCCGTGGGATCAGCCCAGGACGGCGTCCAGGGCCTGGGCGTAGGCGGCGGCGGACATGGCGCCCACCTTCCGGTCCACCTCCTGGCCGTCCTTCAGGATGACCACGTTGGGGATGGACATGACGCCGTATTCCCGGGCCAGCTCGGGCTCCTGGTCTACGTCCACCTTGCCCACGATCACCCGGCCCTCATACTGCCCGGCCAGCTGCTCGATCACCGGGGCGATCATCTTGCAGGGGCCGCACCAGGTGGCCCAGAAATCCACCAGCATCACGCCGCCCTGGGCGCGGGCCTTCTCAAAACCTTCCTTGCTGAAATGCACAGCTGCCATGATATTACTTCCTTTCCAATTCCGTTAGTTCGTCCGCCGCGCACTCGGCGGCGATGAGGCCCTCCCCGACCGCTTTCGCGACCTGGAGGGGTTTTCCCGTGCAGTCTCCGGCGGCGAAGACCCCGGGCAGGTTGGTGCGCATCTGCCGGTCCACCAGGACAGCCCCGTCCCGGGTCTCCAGATCCGGAAAGAGCTCGGTGGGCACCACCGTCTCCCGGAGGATGAACACCCCGTCGCAGGGGATCCTGGCCCCGTCCGCCACCAGGGCGGCGACGCCGCTCTCCCCTCGGATCTCCAGCCGGCCCGCCCGGACAAAGGGAATTTTCGGATCCAGCCCCTCCGGGGCCTGGGGGGAGACGTAGGTGACCGAACAGCCCAGGGAGGCAAGATAGTTGGCCTCCATCGGGGCATCCTTGCTCCGGCCCACCACCGCCACCGGGCGGCCCCGGTAGAGCATGCCGTCGCAGGTGGCGCAGTAGCTGACCCCCCGGCCGAGGTATTCCTGTTCCCCCGGGTATTTTGCCCCTCGGGACACCCCGGTGGCCAGGATCAGACGCTTGCCCTCATAGACCTGGCTGCCCACGGTGAGGAAGCACATCCCATCAAAGGCCATGGCACTGACCGCCCGGCCGGTGACGAACTCCGCCCCCATCCGCCGGGCGTGGTCCTCAAAGGCAGCCAGCAGCTCCGCGCCGTTCAGGCCGGGCATGCCCAGATAGTTGTCCACCCGCTCCGCCCGGGCCAGGGGATTTTGGCCGGAGGGGTTGGAGATGACCAACACGGTGCGGTTCTTCTGCCGGGCCGCGACGGCGGCGGACAGGGCGGCGGGGCCGCCCCCCAGGATCAAAATATCGTGCATGCGCTCGCCTCCTCTCCCCCATTATACCCGAAACGGGACAAAAGACAAGAAATATCCCCCTCCGCACCGTTGATTTTTCTTCCGTTTTCAGTATAATGTATCATATGCGTTTTTCGGGCGCAAACTAGTTTGATTCCAAAAGAAAGAAAAGACAGGAGTGACCAGCATGGCAGAAGAAAAAAATACTGTCATGAGCCAGAATTTCATTCACGATTTTATTGACGCGGATCTGGCCCCGGGAGGACAGTATGCGGGGATGAAGGTGCACACCCGCTTCCCGCCGGAGCCCAACGGCTATCTGCACATCGGCCACGCCAAGGCGATCTATGTGGATTTCGGCACCGCGGCCAAGTACGGCGGCACCTGCAATCTGCGCATGGACGACACCAACCCCACCAAAGAGGACACCGAATACGTGGACGCCATCGAGGAGGACATCCGCTGGCTGGGCTATGATTGGGCGGAGTTCCACTACGCCAGCGACTACTTCGAGCAGATGTACCAGTACGCCGTGGAGCTGATTCGGAAGGGGCTGGCCTACGTCTGCGAGCTCTCCGCCGAGGAGATGAGCGCCAACCGGGGGGACGTGAACACCCCCGCCGTCAGCCCCTACCGGGACCGGCCCATCGAGGAGTCCCTGGACCTCTTCGCCCGGATGCGGGCCGGGGAATTCCCTGACGGAGCCATGACCCTGCGGGCCAAGATCGACCTGGCCAGCGGCAACTTCAACATGCGGGACCCGGCCATCTACCGCATCAAGCACATGGCCCACCACCGCACCGGCGATCAGTGGTGCATCTACCCCATGTACGACTTCGCCCACCCCATCGAGGACGCCCTGGAGGGGATCACCCACTCCCTGTGCACCCTGGAGTTTGAGTCCCACCGGCCCCTCTACGACTGGGTGGTGGACCATATCTCCATCCCATGCCACAAGCCCCGGCAGATCGAGTTCGCCAGGCTGGGCATCGACCACACGGTGATGAGCAAGCGCAAGCTGCGCCAGCTGGTGGAGCAGGGCTACGTCTCCGGTTGGGACGACCCCCGGATGCCCACCATCTGCGGCCTGCGCCGCCGGGGGTACACCCCCGCCTCCCTGCGCGCCTTCTGCGAGCAGATCGGCGTGGCTAAGGTGGACTCCACGGTGGAGTACGCCTTCCTGGAGCACTGCCTGCGCTCCGACCTGGACGACACCGCCCAGCGGGTCATGGCGGTCATCCGGCCCCTGAAGCTGACCATCGTCAACTATCCCGAGGGGCAGAGCGAGACCTTTGAGGTGGAAAACCACCCCAAGCACCCGGAGATGGGCACCCACACCGTCACCTTCTCCCGACACCTCTATATCGAGCGGGACGACTTCCTCCAGTGCCCGGTACCCAAGTACAAGCGGCTCTATCCCGACGGGATGGAGTGCCGCCTGAAGGGCGCCTATCTGGTTCGCTGCACCGGCTGCCGCACCGACGAGGACGGCAGCGTGGTGGAGGTCTTCGCCGAATACGACCCGGACTCCCGGGGCGGCAACCCCGCCGACGGCCGCAAGGTGAAGGGAGCCACCATCCACTGGGTGGACGCCGAGAGCGCCATCACCGCCGAGGTGCGGCTGTATGACAATCTGTTCTCCGATCCGGCCCCCGACGCCGGCGGCAAGAACTTCCTGGACTGCCTGAACCCGGACTCCCTGGAGGTACTCACCGACTGCAGGCTGGAGGCCTCCCTGGCCGGCGCTCAGGCCCCCGCCTCCTTCCAGTTCCTGCGCCAGGGCTATTTCTGCGTGGACAACCGGGACTCCACGCCGGATCACCTGGTGTTCAACCGGAGCGTCTCTCTGAAGGACAGCTTTAAACCCGGCAAATAAACGCACAGCGCAAAAGCTCCCCCCGCGCCGGCCTAGGCCGGCGCGGGGGGAGCTGTCTTTTTGCTCAGGACAGCCGCATATTGGGCCAGACCCGCTCGATCAGGCTGTCCGGGTAATTCTGGTCCAGGAAGCGCTGGATGACGGTGTGGGCCGCCGGGTCCGCCGCCCGCTGGACATAGCGCAGCATGGCTGCCACACTGACCGCCGCGTCCAGGGCCAAAAATACCACGATCAGCCAGGTGAGGATGGTGCCCATCACCGGCGGGATCTTCTCCACCAGGGCGCTGATCCGAGGATAGAGGATCTTAATCCAGAACACCGCCAGCAGGCCCCAGAACACGCAGAACAGCAGGTTGGTCCGGCCGCCGAAGTTAAAGGGCATATCGCTGTAGTCCCAGAAGGTGGTGCCGAAGAAGAACTCGGTGAACACGCTGCACAGATACTCATAGACGCCGCCGATGAAGCACCCGGCCAGGAACACATATCGGTCTGGCTTGTCGGCCAGCTTCTGGAGCACCACCGTCAGCACCACCGCCCCGATGCCCCAGACCACGCTGAAGGGACCATAGATCAGGCTGGAGCGGCTCATCCACACCCCGGCGGAGAAACGGCAGAACACCGTCTCGATCAGATCCCCCAGCAGGGCGCAGATGAAGAACACCCAGATCAGCTTGGTGACGCACACCCCCCGGGCAAAGACCCGCTTCTCCCCCTCTAGCTCCATCCGGTTCAGATTGGGGTAGGCCCGGCTCAGCCGCCGCCACACCAGCTGATAGAGCAGCAGGCCAAGGCTGCGCTTGCCCTTCTGGTGGCTGGCCTGGAACTGCTCCAGCTCCTCCGGCGTCCGTTTGCGCCGCAGGGCCACCAGGATGAGCACGAAATCCACCGCCAGCAGGCCGCCGAAGACAGCGCACAGGACGATAACCAGCGGGTCGGGCAGCAGGATGACCAGGGTAAAGAGCACCGGATGGAGCAGCAGGTAGGCCGCAAAAAAGGCTGCGGCCTGGAGCAGCGACAGCAGCGCCCACTTTTTATTCCCCGCAAACAGGGCGTTCTCCTGGTACTTCCACAGCTCGGTGCGGCTGACCCGTTTGGCCAGCCCCCCGGACAGGAAGGTCACCACCGAGGAGACGATCAGCGTGGCGATGTACTGGCTCAGGTAGTGGGTGCCCATGGTGGGCAGGATCAGGATCAGAATGTCCATGACCACGCCATAGGACAGGCAGAAGGGCAGATTGAAGAACCCCCGGTTGCTCAGCTTGTGGTTGCGGATGGAGACGATGACCACCTCCACCACCCACCCCAGGAAGGAGTAGATCAGCAGGCAGCACAACAGATCCAGATAGGTATAACTCATGTCGTTTCTCTCCCAGCGGCAAAGTGATTCCCTATTAGTATACCACAGCCGCCGGGACATGAAAAGCTCCTCCTTATTTCGCCTTCCGTTCCATCCGCCCGCCCCGGCGTCTCATCTACAGCAGGTCCTCCACCACGTCCCGCAGGGTGACCGGCGTGACCAGATTGCGCGCCAGCAGCGCCAGTACCTCCTCCGCCCGGCTACGGAGGCTGGTCACATCCCGGACCGCCGCCCGGTCCCCGCCCGGATCCAGCACCGCCACCCCGTAGCGGCAGGGCTGGCCCGGCTCCTCCAGCAGGTAGTACTCCAGCCGGTGGGGCCGCCCGCTCAAGTCCACATACTCTTTTTCCGCATATTTGACCTCTCTCAACACGATCCCTCCCGAATCACTCTCGAGTGGGATTATACCTGTTTGGCAGGATATTTCCAGCAAAAACATTCGCAGTTTTTCGACCCTTCGACATGGAATCTTCCCGCAACAGCGCCCTTTGCCCCCTTTTTTCCCGGAGTCTGTCGAAGGATTCCGGACAAAAGGCCCGCCGGGGCGTCAGCGCGGTCAAAGCTGGTCGATCAGCGTGCGGTACTC
>CAZAIF010000014.1:19360-23336 GCA_964485125.1 uncultured Oscillospiraceae bacterium
AAGGCCCGCCGGGGCGTCAGCGCGGTCAAAGCTGGTCGATCAGCGTGCGGTACTCCTCCCAGGTGAGCAGGCTGTCCAGCACCTGGGGCAGCGCCTTGGCGCTCAGGTGTTCGGGCAGGTCCAGACGGCGCAGCAGGAGCCGGCGGCGGCTGGCGCTGTCCGGCCCGCCGGAGAGGCCGTCCCGGTAGAGGTCCTGGCGGGTGATGTGCCGCCGCTCCGGCTGGGACTGCCGGGCGCCCTCCTCCCCCAGGACGGTGGCCCCGGCGGCGCGCAGGCAGCGCTCCAGCACCTCCGGGCGCATACCCTCCACCCCCAGCTTGCCCTCCCTGCCCGGGGTGCGCTTGCGCCGCTCCTTGCCCATCAGGTCCGGAATATAGGCGTGCTTCACCCGGTCCGGGGGCAGGATGCCCTTCAGGTGGCTGCGGATCAGGAAACCCGCCCCGTCGCTGTCGGTCAGGATGATGAGCCCCCGGGCGTCGGCCAGCCGGCGCAGCAGGGCGGCCTTCTCCTTGTCCTTGAAAATGCCGAAGCCCTGGGTGGGGATGATGAGGGTGTCCACCAGCTGGGACAGGGTGTTCTGGTCATAGCGGCCCTCCACCACGATGGCCTCCCGTATCTTCAGTTTTCCCATCATCCGTTGGCCAGCCGGAGCAGCAGCTCGGTGAGCACCTCCTCCTTGTCCCGGCCGCTGCTCTTCATGGCCAGGTCGGCCTGGGCGGTCAGCTCCACCGCTCTCCGGCACCAGGGCAGCGAACACTTCCGGGCGCACTGCATCAGCTTGTTGGCCTGCCAGCTGGTCTTCATGTTCCAGACCTCCATCAGCGCCGGCGTCCCCTTTCCGGCCTCCAGGACCAGCCGGGCGGTGTAGAGCTGGCGCAGGAATTTGCCCAGCATGGCCAGGATGCCGATGGGCTCCTCGTTCAGGCTGAACAGCTCCGAGAGCAGGCCCAGCGCCTTGTCAAACCGGCGGCCGCCCACCGCGTCGGTCATGTCGAAGACCCGGGCCTCCAGCACCGGGTCGGCCACCGCGTCGATGTCCCGGCGGGTGATGTCCGTTCCCTTGGCGTAGCTGGCGATCTTTGCGATCTCCTGGGCAAGGCCGGTCATCAGCCCGCCGCACAGAAAGATCAGATACTCCCCTTCCCGGTCATCGATGTCCTTGCCCAGCGCCCGGAAGCGGCGGCGGATCCAGTCCAGCAGGTCTCCCCGCTCCGCCGGGACAAACTCCACGATGCGCCCGGTCTTTTTCACCAGGTCCTGAAACTTGCCCCGGCCGATCTTATAGTCCAGGGTGTCGTAGACGAACACCAGGCACAGATAGTCGGGCAGGTCGGCAAGGGCCTGGGTGAGCAGCGCCTTTTTGGCCTCGGCACAGCCGAAGAGGTCGAAGTCGGTGACCTGGATCAGGGTGTGCTCGGCCATCATGGGCAGGTTGTCGATGGCGTCCACCAGCTCCCCCACGTCCAGATCCTTGCCGGAGAAACGGCGGTAGTTGAACTCCTCCGTCCCCTCGGGCACCAGCAGCCGGCGCAGGGCGTTCAGGCTCTCCTCCATCAGGTACTTTTCCGCCCCGTGGAACACATAGAGCCTGCCCGGCGTCCCTGCCTTCAGCTCCTGCCGGAGCTGGCGGTAGGCGCTGTTATCCGTCTTTTTTGCAGCCATGGCATCCAAATCCTTTCCTCTTTATCGGAAATACACCGTCACCGTCCCGTTTTGGTCGGTGCGGTAAATGTCGCAGTGATAGTCCGCCAGCCGCTCCAGCACCCCCTGGTCGGGCATCCCGTAGGGGTTGCCCTCCCCCACGGAGAGGACGGCGATGTCCGGCGCCAGGGCCGCCAGCAGCCTCGCGCTGGTAGAGGTCGCGCTGCCGTGGTGGCCCACCACCAGCAGATCCAGCCGCGGGAGGTCCTCCCGCTCCAACAGCGCCTCCTCCTGGACCTGCTCCAGGTCCCCGGTCACCAGCGCCGCATGGCCCGCCCAGGTGCCCAGGGCGGCCAGGCTGGCGGCGTTGCCCGTCTCCCCCTCCGCCGGCGGGTAGATGGTGAGCACGGCCTCGCCAAAGCCCACCGTCAGGGTCTGATCAGAAACCCAGCGCAGGCCGCAGCCCCGGGACCGGGCCAGCGCAGCCAGGTCCTCCCGGGTGCCGGTGCTGTCGGCCACGTCGGGCAGCACCAGGGTGTCCACCTCCACCCGCTCCAGCAGCGCCTCCACCCCGTCCACATGGTCGGAATCGTAGTGGGTCAGCACCAGCACAGACAGCGACCTGGCCCCGCCGGACTGGAGATAGTCTGCCAGCACATCCCCGGCCTGATACCCGCCGCAGTCCACGGCCACATAGGCGCCCTCGGAACTGAACACCGTGCAGGAGCCCTGGCCCACGTCCAGCACCGAGACGCACAATCCCGGCCCGGAGAGGCTGACCATGCGCAGCGTCAGGGCCAGGGCCAGCAGGCCGGCCGTGGAGCAGACCGGCAGGATGGGGCGGCGGCGCAGGCCGGGCAGGGCAATCAACAGCACCACCATGGCCATCAGAAAAGCCAGCCAGACCCGGAGATAGAGGTTGTCCAGGCTGACTGCGGCGAAGGTCAGGCCGCCCAGGCCCTCGGCCACCGCCGTCAGCCAGTCCAGCAGCCCTGCCACCCCCCGGCTCAGCAGCGCACCCAGAGGCGGGCAAAACAGGGCGAGCAGGCAGCTCACCAGTCCCAGCCCGAAGGCCAGCTCCCCGGCCCAGACCCCCAACAGGTTGGCCAGCGGGCCCATCAGGGAGACGCTGCCGAAATACCAGGCGGTGAGGGGGAACGTAAACATGGTGGCGCAGCAGGAGGCGGAGAGGGCCGCCGCGCCCCACCGCCAGAGCCGGAGGGCCAGCCTGGCGGGCAGGCGGAGTCCCCTGCGGCCCTTCAGCGGCCTTGTCATCCAATCATACATCTTTCCGCCGAAACAGACAAGCCCCGCCACCGAAGCAAAGGAGAGCTGAAGCCCCACCCCCAGCACCCCATAGGGGTTGGGCAGCAGCAGCACCAGCAGGGCAAAGCTCAGGGAGGTGATCGGGTCGGTCTCCCGGCCCAGAAGGGGCGCGATCAGCATCAGCGAGCCCATGACCACCGAGCGCCAGACCGGGCTCTCTCCCCCGGTCATCACCGCAAAGCAGAGCAGCAGCGGGATGGCCAGGATGACCCGCCGCCGGCGCTGGCCCGGCAGCAGATAGATCATGCCGGACAGAAAGGCCACATGGAGGCCGGATACCGACAGCAGATGCACCAGACCTGAGCGGCGGAAGCTGGTATAGAGCCCTTCGCTCAGGCCGCTCTCGTCCCCCACAATCAGCCCCTGGAGCAGGGCGGCGTGCTGGCCGCTGTAGAGGGAGGAGATCAGGCCCTTGAGCTGCTGCCCCAGCCAGGCGGGCAGATAGCCCACGGGCACGGCGGAGGACGCCTCCACCGAGGACACCTCCACATCCGCCTGTAAAAACACCCCGGCGGCGGCCTGGCGAAAGGCGGCGGCGTCCCGATCCGCCAATACGGCAGAGAACAGGGCTGTGCCGGTCACCTGGTCGCCGGGTTTGAGGGTTTGGTACCAGGCGTCCAGATAGGTCTGGACGGTGCGGCCAGCCGCCGCGCCGCTCTTAACGCGCAGCATCACCGACACGCCGTAGTCGGTCTGTTCAGGATAACCGGTCACCTGGGCGGTGAAGGCGGAGCTCTGGCCCTCCAGGGCCAGGGCGGGCCCCACCACGGCGGCCCGGTAGAGGGCGCACCAGCCGAAGCCCAGGCACAACCCCGCCGCCGCCAGGGTGAGCAACACATGCCGGGGACTGCGCCGGAGGGCCAGGAACACGGCCGGCGCCAGCAGGGCCGACGCCCCGCACAGGGCCCAGGCGATCCAGCCCGCCGGGAGCAGGCAGCCCATCAGCAGGGCGGCGCAGAAGGGCAGAGCAAACCAGGTCAGATAGCGCACGACGCCCCACCCCCTCTCC
>CAZAIF010000015.1:0-22746 GCA_964485125.1 uncultured Oscillospiraceae bacterium
GTGCGAGGGGATCACCCCGGTGAAGGGGGTGTACAGCCACATCTCCGGCATCGACCTGGTCAAGGGCAAGGACGGGGTGTGGTATGTGCTGGAGGACAACCTGCGCATCCCCTCCGGGGCCTCCTATCCCCTGATCGCCCGGCGGCTGTGCCGCCGGTGCAGCCCGGACACCTTCCGCCACAGCGGCGTGGTGGACAACCGCAACTACGGCGAGCTGCTCCGGCGCACCATGGACAGCGTCAACACCGGCGGCATCAACGTGGTGTTCACCCCCGGGCGCTACAACGCCGCCTATTTTGAGCACTCCTATCTGGCCGAGCAGGCCGGGGCGGAGCTGGCCGAGTCCGGCGACCTGTACGTCCGGGACTCCACCCTCTACTACCGCTCCACCCACGGGGACCGGCGGGTGGGGGCCATCTACCGCCGGGTGTCCGACGACTACATGGACCCGCTGTGCTTCGAGCCCGGCTCCCTGATCGGCGTGCCCAACCTGATGGCCGCCTATCGGGCGGGCAACGTGGCCGTTCTGAACGCCTTCGGCAACGGGGTGGCCGACGACAAGGGCATCTACTATTTCGTGCCCAAGATGATCCAATACTACCTGAAGGAGGAGCCCATCCTCTCCAACGCCCCCACCTACCTGCCCATGTTCCCGGAGGACCAGGCCTACATCCTGGACCACCTGGACAGCCTGGTCATCAAGGACGTGGCCGAGGCCGGGGGCTACGGGGTGGTCTTCGGCAGCAAGCTGACCGCACGGCAGCTGGAGGAGATGCGGGACACCATCCTGGCCCAGCCCCGGCGCTTCATCGCCCAGGAGGTCATCGATTTCCAGGATCTGCCCATCATGGAGGGGGAGGAGCAGGTGGAGCGCAAGGCGGACCTGCGGGCCTTCGTCCTCTCCGGGGCGGAGGAGACCGTGGCCTGGCCCAGCGGCCTGACCCGGTTCTCCCGGAACCCGGACAGCTTCATCGTCAATTCTTCCCAGGGAGGAGGCTTTAAAGACACATGGATTCTGTCACACTGAGCAAGCAAAACCGGCTGTTCTGGCTGGGCCGCTACTCCGAGCGGGTCCACACCGCCATCCAGTACATGCTGGACATGTTCGACCACCTGATCGACGACCAGCCCATCGACTACCAGAGCTTCTGCAGCCGGATGGGCATCCCCTGCGTCTATGAGAGCGGGGAGGACTTCGTGCGCCGCTATCTCTTTGACCTGGAGTCCCCCTATTCGGTGCGCTCCAATGTGGAGGCCATGCTGGGCAATGGCGTGATGCTCCGGGAGACCATCTCCTCCCCCACCCTGGCCTACCTCCAGATGGCCCAGTCCGCCATGGAGCTGGCCGCCCGCAGCGAGGCCCCGGCGGTGGAGCTCCAGTGGGTCCAGGACGACATCATGGCCTTTCGGGGCAGCTTCGACGACTCGGTGGACACCGAGTCCGTCCGGAACATCACTAAGACCGGCGGCCTGGTGGAGCGCATCAGCCTGATGCTCCGGCTGGACTGGCAGCTCCAGCGGCTGGACGGGGAGCTGCGCAAGCTGCTCAACCGCCTCTACAAGACCGACCTGACCCCCCAGAGCGGCGCTCTGGAGGTGATCCAGCGCCGGGCCCTGGAGGAGCAGCCGGTAGACCACGCCCTGCTGCGCCAGAGCGTGGAGGGACTGTTCCTGGTATGAGCCGGCTGCTGCGCTTTCAGTACGACATCAAACTGGAGTTCCAGCGCCCGGTGCGGGAGCACGCCTTTGTGCTCCGGTGCATCCCCCCCTCTCTGCCCGGCCAGCAGGTGCTGGACGTGCAGCTGGACCTGGAGCCCCGGGTGGGCTGGGCCGGCCAGCGGGACTGCTTTGGCAACCTGCTCCAGATCGGCCGGGTGGACGAGCCCCACACCGGCTTCCGCTACTCGGTCCGGGGCTCCGTCCGGCTGGACCACAGCCGGCGGCCCCGGGAGGAGTGCCTGCCGGTGTTCCGCTTCCCCTCAGCCTACACCCGGCCCAGCCGGGAGATGGAGGAGTGGCTCGCCGGCCTGGACCTGCCCCGGGACGGGGCGGAGCGGGCCTGGGCGCTGTCCCAGGCGGTCCACCGCCGGATGACCTACGCCCCGGGGGAGACCGGGGTGGCCACCACCGCCGCCCAGGCCTTCGCCGCCGGGCGGGGGGTGTGCCAGGACTTCGCCCATATCTATCTGGCCCTCTCCCGGCTGGCGGGCCTGCCCGCCCGGTACGTCAACGGCCTTCCCGAGGGGGAGGGGGCCAGCCACGCCTGGTGCGAGGTCTGGCTGGACGGGATCTGGACCGGCATCGACCCCACCCGGGGCCAGTGGGCCGACGAGGGGTACATCCGCTTCAACGCCGGACGGGACTTCGGGGACTGCCCCATGGAGCGGGGGGTCTTTCTGGGGCTGACCGACCAGACCCAGACGGTGTTCATGCGGGTGAGCCAGCAGTGAAAACCAAAACAGATGGACCGCAACGGCGCGAAGTGTCCCACGTCCTTCCTGCCGCCCGCGGCGGAAAGGACGTTTTATAGTATGGTGGAAGAAGTTGTGCGCCTGCCCCTGGCCGTGGGGGAGGAGCTGGCCATCCGCAAACACCGGCTGGGCTCCGGCGGCAAGCGGTTCTGTGTGGTCACCGGCACCCACGGCGACGAGCTGGAGGGCCAGTATGTGCTCTGGCGGCTGAACCGGCTGCTCCAGCAGCGGCCGGACTGGCTCCGGGGCACCGTGGACCTTTACCCGGCGCTGAACCCCCTGGGCATCAGCACCATGACCCGGGGCATCCCCCTGTGCGACCTGGACATGAACCGCACCTTCCCGGGCAGCCTGGAGGGCTCCATGTCCGAATACGTGGCCGCCCGGCTCATGGAGGACCTGGCCGGGGCCGACGCCTGCGTGGACATCCACGCCAGCAACATCTACCTGCGGGAGCTGCCCCAGGTGCGGATCAACGAGGATGTGGCCCCCGCCCTGCTGCCCCTGGCCAAGCATCTGAACATGAACCTGATCTGGGTCCACGCCTCGGCCACGGTGCTGGAGTCCACCCTGGCCCACAGTCTCAACGCCCTGGGCACACCCACCCTGGTGGTGGAGATGGGCATCGGCATGCGGCTGACCCGCCACTACGGGGACCAGCTGCTCACCGGTCTGCTCTCCCTGATGAAGGAGCTGGGGATGTGGACGGGGCCGGTGGAGCCGGTGTCCGCCCCCATCGTCAGCCAGGACAGCTTTGTCTCCTTCGTCAATTCCCCCGGCCCGGGCATCTTCATCCCGGTGGTGGACCACGCCGCCCACGTCTTCCGGGGACAGGAGCTGGGTATCGTGGCCGACCCGCTGACCGGCGAGATGCGCTCCCGGCTGACCAGCCCGGCGGAGGGGCTGCTGTTCACCCTGCGGGAATACCCGGTGGTGTATGAGGGCTCCCTCATCGCCCGGATTTTGGGAGGCAGCATATGAGAGAGGAAATTTTATTCACCGTGGACACCCCCTACCGCCCCTCCCTGCCGGTGAAGGGCTGGTACTTCGGCGACCCGGAGCGGAAGAGCCTGGCGGTGATGGGGGCCCTGCGGGGCAATGAGATCCAGCAGATGTACGTCTGCGCCCGGCTCATCCGGGCCCTGGAGGCGGCGGAGCGGGCCGGGGAGCTCTCCCCTGAGGCCGGCATCCTGGTGGTGCCCTGCGCCAACCAGTTCTCCATGAACGTGGGCCGCCGGTTCTGGGCGGCGGACAACACCGACATCAACCGGATGTTCCCGGGCTATGACCAGGGGGAGACCACCCAGCGCATCGCCGCCCACCTGTTCTCCGCTCTCCAGGGCTACCGCTTCGGGGTCCACCTGACCAGCTTCCATCTGCCTGGGGACCACCTGCCCCATGTGCGGATGATGGAGACCGGCTATGAGGATCCGGAGGAGGCCCGCTGCTTCGGCCTGCCCTACATCCTGCTGCGCCGCCCCCACTCCTACGACACCACCACCCTGAACTACAACTGGCAGATCTGGTCCACCCAGGCCTTCTCCCTCTACGCCACCTCCACCGACTGCATCGACGAGGGGGCCGCCGGGGTGGGGGTGGATGCCATCCTCCGCTTTTTGCAGGCCAAGGGGCTGCTCCGCCGCCGGGCCCCCCTGCCCGAAGCCGCCCCCGCCGTCCTGTTCCGGGAGGAGGCGCTGCGCAACGTGCGCTCCACCGCCGGGGGCATCCTGCTGCGCCGCCGCGGCCCCGGGGACCGGGTGGCGGAAGGGGAGGTGCTGGGGGAGATTTTGGATCCCTGCACCTGCCGGACCCTGGAGGAGCTGCGCTCCGACTGCTCAGGGCGGGTGTTCTTCTGCCACCGGGCCCAGCTCATCAATGGCCACGAGGTGGCCTTTCGGGTACTGCCCGACCATTTGAGCTGAGTTTCCTCCGGCCAAATGATCCCTGCTATCATCTGCCAAGCGCCGCCCGGCTTAAAAAGCCGGGCGGCGCTTTTGTCTGGGGTTCAACCTTCGGTTGAGCCGGGTGGAACAATGGGTCATTGTCTTTTCCGCCCGGCCGGGGTATGATGTGCCCAAGCTCGAGCGGAACATCAGAAGGAGGTTTCACGCTATGGAATTGGGACGCAAGATCCGCGCCCTGCGCCTTCAGCAGGGGGTCACCCAGGAGGCGCTGACGGAGCGGCTGAACGTCAGCCCCCAGGCGGTGAGGAAGTGGGAGCGGCAGGCCGCCGGATGACAGCGGAGGCTGTCGCGGCAGTTGCGTCAGCCCCCGTTTTTGTCATTCTGAGCGCCAGCGAAGGAGCTTTTCCCCGGCAGAAAAGACTTCGCCCCTTGAGGCTCAGCAGGACAGGATCATTTTATTTTCAGGCCCTTTCTCTTTGGCTGTCAGTCCAGGATGTAGTCGTAGATGGCCCGGGCCACCCCGTCCTCCTCGTTGGAGGCGGTGACGGCGTCCACATAGGGGCGGACGCAGTCCTCGCAGTTGGCCATGGCCACCGAGAAGCCGGCGGCCTTGAGCATCTCCAGATCGTTCTCCGAATCCCCGCAGGCCATGGTCTGCTCCCGGGGGATGCCCAGCAGCTCCGCCAGGGCCAGCAGGGCGTTGCCCTTGGTGGCCTCCGGGGCGGTGATCTCCAGGTTGCCCCCGCCGCCGGAGACCACGTTCAGCTCCGGGCGGGGGGCCAGGATGGCCTCCACCGCCGGCAGGTCCACCCGTTCCCCCTCCGGGGTGCGGATGAAGTCCAGGGAGATCTTCTCCACCCGCCCGTTGGCGCGGATGAATCCCTCCGGGTCCGCCAGGGGGCGGCGGCTGGAGCGCAGGTAGTCCCGCACCGCCCTGCAGGCAGACAGCCGGGGCAGCAGGGCCAGCTGCTCGGGCACGGCGTAGCTCTGGCCGGCGATGAAAAATGCGGCCATCAGCTCCAGCCGGGACAGCCTGCCTACCAGCTCCACCGCCAGGCCGGTGTCCAGATAGCGGGTCAGAATGGGTGTCCGGTCGGTCAGCCGGTAGACGGCGGCCCCGTTGGCGGTCAGGGCGTACTCCACCCCGGGGATGTCCAGAAACTCCCGGCTCAGCCCGTTGAGGGGGCGGCCCGAGGCGGGGATGACGGTGACCCCGGCGGCGATGGCCGCCGAGATGGCCCGCCGGTTGGCGGGGGAGATGTGTTTGGCGTTGTTCAGCACCGTGCCGTCCAGATCCAGGGCCAGCAGGCGGATGGGCCGTTTCATGGAAAGACTTCCTTTCTCTCTCGTGATCGTGGGGGCGGCCGGGGCTTCACAGGGCCCGAATCAGGGTGACCGCCCGGCCCAGCACCCGGGCCTCCGGCCCCAGCATCCGGGGCGGAAATTCCGGGTTGGCGGGCAGCAGCTCAGTCCCCCGGGAGGTGTGGCGTACCTGGCGCACCAAAAGGGCGCCGTCCTGCTCCAGCACCGCCGTGGCCCCATCCGGGGTTCGGCCCGTCCGGCGGACCAGCAGCACGTCCCCCTCCAGCAGCCGGGGGTACATGGCCAGCCCCTGTACCCGGAGCAGGAAGAACCCAGCCGGTTCCTCCCCGCCCAGGGCGGAGCGGGGCAGGGACAGGCTGTCCCCCGAGGGGCGCAGCTCCCCCGCCCCGTCCAGCCCCTCCATCACCGGCAGGGACAGGGCGGTCTCCGCCGGCGGCGTGTCGTCCACCCCGCTGAGCCACTCCGGGGTGACGGACAGGGCGGCGGCCAGCCGGATCAGCTTGTCCGCCTTGGGCCGGTAGCGGCCGCTGAGATAGAGGGAGATGCTCCCCCGGTCGATGCCGGCGGCCCGGGCCAGCTCCGCCTGGGTCAGCCCCGAGGCGGCAAAGGCCTGCTCCAGCCGCTGCTGGGTGGGATTGGACGGCATGGGCACACCTCCAATAACAAGGTATCTCTTAAAAAATACGCAGAGAAACGGCGGGCGCAAATTGCACCGCTGCATACAGAATACGGGATTTCAAGGGGAAAATCAACGCGCCGGGCGGAGATTTTTCTTTTTTTGCATGGACAAAATCGAACATAAGTTCTATTATCCGGGTACGATCTCCGGCGGGGGCGGCGGACCCCGGCATGCCGGAGGGGACAAGGGGGGATGGCGTGGATTTTCTGCGGGGCAAGGCGCCCGAGGGGGCGGCGGCGGACGCGCTGGTGGAGCGGGCGCTGTTTCTGGCGGCCACCGGCTACTGCTACACCGAGGAGCGCCGGGAGATCACCGAAAAGGGCGGGGAGCAGACCGAGAAGATCACCCGCACCCGGAAGCAGACCGCCCCCAGCGTCACCGCCATCGCCCTGTGGCTGAGCCACCGGGCGCCGGAGCGCTGGGGGGAGGGGGCGGCGGCCCTCCCGGCGGAGAACAACCTGCTCGCCCTGCTGCGGCAGGAGCTGGAGGGAGGTGGCGGAGATGGAATTTCAGCCCTTCAGCCCCAAGCAGAGGACAGCCCTGACCTGGTGGCTGAGGCCGGAGAGCCGGGGCTATGACGGCATCCTCTGCGACGGGGCGGTGCGCAGCGGCAAGACGGTGTGCCTGGCGGTGGGCTTCCTGCTGTGGAGCATGACCGCCTTTGAGGGTCAGACCTTTGCCCTGTGCGGGCGCAGCCTGGAGGGGCTGCGGCGCAACGTGACCAACCTGCTGCCCCGGTGGACCGAGGGGATCTTCCGGCTGGAGGAGCGCCGGGGGGAGCACCGCATCACCGTCTGGAGCGGGGAGCGGCGCAACGACTACTTCCTCTTCGGCGGTCACGACGAGACCAGCTTCACCGCCATCCAGGGTATCACCCTGGCGGGGGTGCTGCTGGACGAGGTGGCTCTGATGCCCCGGTCCTTTGTGGAGCAGGCCCTGGCCCGGTGCAGTGTGCCGGGCAGCAGGTTCTGGTTCAACTGCAACCCGGCGGGGCCGGGCCATTGGTTCTACCGGGAGTGGGTGTGCCGGGCGGAGGAGCGCAACCTGCTCCACCTCCACTTCACCATGGAGGACAACCCCGCCCTGGACGAGGGGGTGCGGGAGCGCTACCGGCGGATGTACACCGGGCCCTTTTACGACCGCTATGTGCTGGGGCTGTGGCGGGCGGCGGAGGGGCTGGTCTACGACATGTTCGACCCGGAGCGCCACCTGCTCTCCCGCCTGCCGCCCCTGCGGGGGCCGTGCTATGTCTCGGTGGACTACGGCACCCTGAACCCCACGGTGTTCCTGAAGTGGAGGAGGGCAGAGCAGGGGGCCTGGGTGTGCACCGGGGAGTACTACTGGTCGGGCCGGGAGGAGCGGCGGCAGAAGACCGACGGGGACTACGCCGCCGACCTGGAGCGCTTCCTGGCGGGGGAGCACACCCGGGCCGTGGTGGTGGACCCCTCGGCGGCCAGCTTCATCGCCGAGCTGCGGCGCCGGGGCTGGCCGGTGCTGGGGGCGGACAACGGGGTGGCCGACGGCATCCGCCGGGTGGGGGAGCTGCTCCGGGAGGGCAGGCTGCTCTTCTCGGACCGGTGCCGCCGCACCGCCGGGGAGTTCCAGGCCTACTCCTGGGACGAGAGCGCCGCCGCCCGGGGGGAGGACCGGCCGCTGAAGGAGCACGACCACTGCATGGACGCCCTCCGGTACTTCGTCACCACCGTGGCGGACCGGGAGCGGGGCCGGGTGGCCCGGCGGCCCCGGGGGTTATAGCCCCAGCCCCGGCCCGGGCCGCGGTGGAGCAAGAATTGTCCCGGGGCGGGAGCGCCGCCCCGGGGCGGGGAAAGGAGCAGAGAGATGATCGTCTATTTGGACCGCAGCGAGGTGCCCGACCTGGAGCGGGTGCCGCCCCAGGTGCTGAGCTGGCTGATCCGCCGGGCGGAGCTGGCCCAGGGGAGATACGACCGGCTGTGGCGCTACTACCTGGGGCGCCACGACATCCTCCGGGAGCGGCCGGAGGGAGAGGTGCGGGTGGCGGTGAACTACGCCAAATACGTGGTGGATGTGACCCTGAACTACTACCTGGGCCGCCCGGTGAAGTACGACCCCAACCAGACCGACGCCCTGGGGCGGCCGGTGGAGCTGGAGCCGCTGCTGGCGTGCTATGAGCGGGGGCACATCCCCGAGGTGGACCGGTCCATCGGCAAGACCATGGGGGTGATGGGGGACTGCCTGGAGCTGTGCTACGCCGGCCCCGGCCCCGCCCCGGCCCCCCGCAGCGCCCGGATCGACCCCAGAAACGGCATCCTGGTGCTGGACACCACGGTGGAGCATGCCAAGCTCTTCGCCCTGGTCTGGGAGCGGCGGGAGCGCACCGACGGGAAGCGGTACTACTTTGTCACCGTCTACACCGCCCGCACCGCCCGGGACTTCGTCTGCCCCTGCGGCGAGCTGGACACCGGCGCCTTCCGGCCGGCGGGGGAGGCGCGCTACCACTGGTTCGGGGACGTGCCGGTGATCGCCTACACCAACAACGACGAGGGCCAGGGGGATTTCGAGCAGATCCTCTCCCTGATCGACGCCTATGACGCGCTGATGTCCAGCCGGCTCACCGACAAGAAGAAGTTCGTGGACGCCCTGCTGGTCTTCTTCGGCATGACCCTGGCCGAGGGGGACGAGGCACGGCTGGAGCGGGAGAAGTTCATCGACGGCGCCCCCCTGGACGCCCGGGCGGAGTACATCCAGAAGACCTTCAACGAGTCGGAGGTCCAGGTGCTCGCCGACGCCCTGGTGCGGGAGATGCACAAGATGACCTTCACCGTGGACATGTCCGACGAGCAGTTCGCGGGCAACGCCTCGGGCCAGGCCCTGAAGCTCAAGCTGATGACCATGGACCTGCTGGCCCGGAGCAAGATGCGCCGCATGGAGCGGGGGCTGCGGGAGCGGATTGCCCTGTACAGCCACTGGCTGACGGTGCGGGGGGCGATGGCCCCGGTGGATCACACCCAGGTGGACGTGGTGTTCACCCCGGATTTGCCCATCAACGAGGGGGAGATCGTGGACCTGGTGTGCCGGCTCCAGGGCATCGTGGACGACCAGACCCTGCTCAGCCAGCTCTGGTTCATCCGGGACCCGGCGGAGGCGGTGGACAACCTGCGCCGCCAGCGCCTGGAGCGGCGGCAGGAGGAGCAGGAGGCGTGAGCCCCCGTCCCGGCGGGGCGGCGCTCCGCCCCACGCCGGGAGACGGCACGGCGTCTGTTACGCCGGGGGCCCCTGAGCGGGGGAAATCCGGCGGGATAGAGAAAGGAGAAGCGCATGGAAGAGACGAGTTTGGAGCGGGAGCAGCCCCTGGAGCAGGGGCAGGCCCAGCAGGCGCGCCCCGGGTTTGAGGCCCTGCTGCGGGACAACCGGGACTACCAGTCCGCCTTTGACCGGAAGGTGGACCGGGCCCTCCAGACCGCCCGGGCCAACTGGGAGCGGGAACAGTCCGCCCAGCTGGAACGGCAGCGGGAGGAGGCCCTGTCCGGCGCCCGGCGGGCGGCGGAGGAGGAGTACCAGGCGCGCTTCGCGGCCCTGGAGGAGCGCGAGGCCCAGCAGGCCCGCCTGGAGCGGCAGGTGGCCACGGCGGACCAGCTGACCCGGCTGGGGCTGCCCGCGGCCTTCGCCCCCTGGCTCACCGGGGACACCCCCGAGGAGAGCGGGCAGCGGGTGGAGGCCTTCGAGCAGCTGTTCCGGGGCGCGGTGGGGGACGCGGTGGCCCGGCGCATGGAGGGGGCGCCCCCCGCCGGGCCCGTCCCGGCCCCGGCCTTTGACCGGGAGCGCCTGCGGGGGATGAGCCCCCGGGAGATCAACGCCCACTGGGCGGAGATCCAGAACACATTGAAAGGATGATGAAACGAGATGGCATTTTCCAACTTTATCCCTGAGGTCTGGTCCGCCAGGCTGCTGGAGCACCTGGACAAGGTCCACGTCTACGCCGCCCTGATGAACCGGGACTATGAGGGGGACATCAGAGCCTACGGCGACACGGTGCACATCAACCAGATCGGCAGCATCACCATCAACAACTACACCGGGGACGACATCGAGGACCCGGAGGAGCTGGACAGCACCATGATGGAGCTGAAGATCGACCAGGCCAAGTACTTCAACTTCCAGGTCAAGGACATCGACAACGCCCAGTCCCACCCCAAGCTGGTGGACGCGGCCATGCAGCGGGCCAGCTACGGCATCAACGACACCATTGACCAGTATCTCGCCTCTCTGCTGCTGAGCGGGGCGGCCGGCGGCAGCGTGATCACCGCCGGGACGCTGACCAGCGAGAACGCCTACGACTACCTGGTGGATCTGGGGGTGCTGCTCAACGAGCACAACGTGCCCATGCTGGGCCGGTGGGTGGTCATCCCGCCCTGGTTCCACGGCCTGCTGCTGAAGGACCCCCGGTTCGTGGGCAACGGCACCGGCTACAACCAGGCCATCCTCCAGGGGGGCTGGGTCGGCGACGCGGCGGGCTTCCGCATCCACCTGAGCAACAACGTCCCCCTGTCCTCCGGCACCTACTCGGTCATCGCCGGCACCAACGCCGCCGGCTCCTTCGCCGAGCAGCTGGTGGAGCTGGAGGCCTACCGCCGGGAGGAGAACTTCTCCGACGCGGTGAAGGGGCTGCACGTCTATGGCGCCAAGGTGACCCGGCCGGAGGCCCTGGCGGTGCTCCAGTGCGCCAAGCCCACCAGCTCCACCTCCGGCAGCCAGACCAGCGGCGGCTGATATGACCCAGGAGCTGCTGGAGGAGGCCCTGCCCCGGCTGCGCCGGGCCCTGGGGCTGGAAGCGGGGGCGGATGACTCCGCCCTGGAGGACGCCCTGGCGGCGGCGGAGGAGCAGATCCTCCGCTATCTGAACCGGGAGGAGCTGCCTGGCCGCACCGAGCGCCTGATGGTGGAGCTGGCCGCCCTGAAGTACCGGCGGGGCCGGTCCGGGGAGGGCGTGCAGGAGGAGAGCTATGCCGAGGGCCAGCTCTCCCAGAGCGTGCGCTATCTGACCGGGGAGGACTATGCCGCCAGTGAGCGGGAGCTGCTCTCCGCCCTGGCCCCCCTGCGCCAGGTGGCCTGCAAGGGGGCGGCGGAATGAAGCTGCGGGAGACCCCCTCCCCCTGGCGGCGGGGGTTCAAGCTCTACCGCCGCCGGACGGGGACGGACAGCCTGGGCAATGAGACGGCCTGCTATCAGATGGACGCCCCCGACCTGACCGTCGCCGACGGGGAGGGGCTGGCCTTCCAGAGCCCCCGGAGCTGGAACAGCGGCGGCACGGTGAGCGCCGGCGTGGAGCTGGAGGCGGGCGGCGAGGTGCCCCGGGGCATTTTGGAGTGCTGCCTGCGCTCCGAGCTGGAGATCTCCCCCTTTGACCGGCTGGAGACGGCGGGGGAGCTCTGGGAGGTGCGCAGCGTCCAGCACTGGCCCAGCCACCGCAGGCTGGTATTGCAGCGGGTGAGGTGATGGAGAGATGACAGAGGCGGAGCTGCTGCTCTGTGACGGCAGGGAGGACGTGTGCCAGGCCCTGCTGGCGGCGGCGGAGACGCTGGAGTTCCGGCTGCGCTCCACCGCCCCCCGCTCCGCCGCCGAGGGGGACGCGGTGACCTGGGGGGAGTGGTCCAACCAGAGCACCGAAGTGCCGGTGGTGGACGAGGTGAGCTATCAGGTGACGGTCTGGGCCGGGGACCTGGACCGGCTGCGGGAGATCTGCGCCGGGGTCAACCGGGCCCTGCTGGGCCTGGGGCTCAAGCGGGTGTACTCCTCCCCGGACGCCTTTGACGAGGCGGGGGAGGGCTTTTACACCAAGACCTACCGGTTCGGGCGGCGGGTGGACAAGCGCACCATGCGGCTGATCGACTGAGCCGCCGCCCCACCGGACACACAGCCGGGCCCACCGGAGACCACAGGATCGGCGGGCCCGGCAGAGCAAACGCGGAAAGGATGATAAGGATATGGCAACCCAGGGTTTTTCCACCATCGGGCTGGATGTAAAGGTGGACGGGACATCCCTCCACTATGTCACCGACATCGGCGACATCGGCGCCGCTCCCTCGGAGCTGGACGCCACCTGCATGAAGGACACCATGAAGAAGACGGTGCCCGGTGTCCAGGACACCGGCGCCTTTGAGGTCACGTTTCTCTTCGACAACTCCGCCGCCGACAGCGACTACCGGGTGCTCAAGGCGATTCAGGACGAGGGGGACGCGGTGGAGCTGGAGGTGAAGTTCCCCGACGGCACCGTCTTCGCCACTGAGGGCTATGTCTCGGTGATGGTGAGCGGCGCGGCGGTGGACGAGCTGGTGAGCGCCAAGCTCACCTTCAGCCTTCAGGACGACTGGACGGTGACCAACCCCTCCGCCACCTGAGCGGGGCGGAGGACAGGCATGTGACGGCCCGGGGCCGGGGCGCGCCGCCCCGGCCCCGGAGCGGTAGAGAAGGGAGAGAGGATTGATGAAGAGCTATCTGCCCCTGAAGGCCGGGGGCCTGGAATGCAAGCTGCGGCTGACCATGGCGGGCCAGCGGACGCTGCGGGAGAAATGGGGGGAGGACATCCTGACCTTCCTGCTGGCCGCGGCCACCGACGGGGCCCGGCTGTGCGACCTGCTGACCCAGGCCCTGGGCTGGCCCGGGGAGGAGAACGAGAACCCCGTCACCGACGGCTGCGCCCTCTACGACCTGCTGGTGGACGAGGGCTGGCGGGGCCAGGGGGCCTTTGCCGCCCTGGCCTTTGAGCTGGGGGAAGCCTCCGGGGTGCTGACGCCGGAGCAGGCCCGGACGCTGAAGGACACGGTGGAGCGGGCCTTCGAGGCGGCCTTCGCGGGCCTGGAGGGGCCGTGAACGAGGAGGAGCTGCTCCGCCAGGCCAAGCTCTACGGGGAGCGGTCGCCGGAGGAGCTTACCTTCGGGGAGCTGGCGGAGATCCTGGAGCTGGGGGCGGAGCGGGAGCGGCGGTTTTTGCAGGCCCTGGCCCTGGTGGCCTACCGCCACGCAGCCCTGACCGCCCGGGCCCTGGCCGGCCGGCAGCTGCCGCCGGTGGGGGAGGCCTTCCCCTTCTGGACCGGGGAGGAGCTGATGGCGGCCAAGGCGGAGCAGTGCCGCCGGGCGTTGGAGCGCCGCGCCGTCAGGCGGGGCGGAGAGGAGGATGCAGATGGACAGCGACAAGTCGATGGACCGGGCCCGGCAGCGGCTGGCCGCCCTGAGCGGCCAGCTCCAGGGCTTTGAGAGCCAGCTCACCTCGGTGAGCCGCGCCACCCGGCAGGCCACCCAGGCCGTCAGCGCCGCGGGCAAGGCGGTGCAGGCGGTGGCCACCCTGCTGGACTTCGACGAGATCAACCGGCTGAAGGAGAAGAGCTCCGGCTCCTCCTCCGGCGGTAAGAGCGGCTCCGGTTCCGGCTCCGGCAAGGTCAAGACCGGGCCCACGGAGACCTATGACCTGGACATCCGGCTGACCCGGCCGGGCAAGGAGACGGCGGAGGAGTTCGTCTCCCAGTTCCGGCTGGGAGTGGAGAAGGCGGACACCGGCGGCGAGGGCGTGGGCGGCAGCCTGGTAGAGCGGGTGGGCCGGGGGATCTCTAACGCCCTGGGCAATGCTGCGGGCTGGGTGTCCAACCGCCTCTGGAAGCCCATCCAGTTGGGTTGGAGCGGGCTGGGGGCGCTGGAGGTGGCGGTGGGAGCCCGGCTGGGCACCACCGCGGGAGAGCTGTGGGATACCTTCCGCAGCGCCTGGCAGGGGGGCGAGCGCAGCGTGTCCATTACGGATGTGCTGGCCAACGGGGCCTCCAGCCTGTGGAACAACTTCTCCCTGCTCTGGGGCACCCGGAGCGTGCGGATCGTGGACGTGCTGGCCAACGGAGCCTCCAGCCTGTGGGCCAACTTCTCCGCCCTGTGGGGCACCCGTGGGGTGGGTATCGTGAATACCCTGACCAACGCCGCCTCCAGCCTGTGGGCCAATTTCTCCGCCGGGTGGGGGTCCCGTGGGGTGGGCATCGTGAACAGCCTGACCAACGCCGCCTCCACCCTGTGGGCCAATTTCTCCGCCGGGTGGGGCACCCGGAGTGTCAGCGTGGTAAACACCCTGGCAAATTCCGCCGCCACCCTCTGGCAGCAGTTTCGCTCCGGCTGGGCGGGCCGCACCCTGGGGCTCACCGTGACCTACAGCACCAATGTGAACGCAATCAAAAAGGCGGTCTACAAGGCCCTGGGCCTGAGCGGCTGGCCCACCATCTCCTTCGCCGCCCGGGGCGGCGTCTTCCGCAGCGCCACCCTGACCATGCTGGGCGAGGCGGGCGCCGAGGCGGTGGTGCCCCTGGAGAACAACACCGGATGGATGGACGTGATGGCGGAGAAGCTGTCCCAGCGGATGGGGGGCGGGACGGGCACCATCACCATCCCGGTCTATATCGGCGGGGAGCGGCTGGCCGAGGCGGTGGTGGAGGCGGTCAACGCCGAGACCCGGCGCACCGGCGTCAGCCCCCTGTATCTGTGAGGAGAGAGCAAAGCCATGGACATGAAGATCACCTTCGGCGGGGTGGAGATGCCCGCCCCCAAGGCCGACGGCGGGCTGGTGGAGACCTATGAGGACGTGTGGAGCGCCAACACCGGCCGCAACAGCGCCGGCGCCATGGTGGGCACCCTGGTGGCCACCAAGGCCAAGCTGAAATTCAGCTGGAACGCCCTGAGCTGGGAGGACGCGGCCAAGATCCGGGCGGCCATCTACGGCAAGGGCTTCACCACCTGCACCTACCCGGGGGTGGACGGCCGGAACCACACGGTGACCGGCTATTTCGGCACCCCCAGCTTCAGCCAGTACAGCTGGCAGGACGGGCTGCGGTGGGCCACCGCCATCACCGTCAATTTCATTGAACAGTGAGGTGAGCGGCTGTGTATCAGACCACATCGGCCTTTGTCCAGCAGATGGACGCGCATCCCTTCCAGGCGCTGCTCACTGCCGGTGAGAGCAGCGCGGCGGCGGATTCGTTGAGCTACAGCGCCGCCTGGTGCCCCTCCGACTTCACTCTGGGGGCGGCCTCCTCCGCCGGCTTCACCGCCACCCTCCGCGGCGAAAGCTGCCCCTTCCAGGCCGGGGACCAGGTGGCCCTGGCCGCCCGGCTGGAGTGGGGGGACGGGACAACGGAGAATGAAGAGGTACCTCTTGGAAAATTCACCTTGACTCGGGTGGAACGGGCGGCAGACACCGACCAGTGGACCCTGGCCGGGTCGGACGCCCTGGGGACGGCGCTGGAGGAGGAGTTCTTCTGCGGCGACCCGGAGGACCCCCCGGCCACTGCGCCGGAGGTGCTGGCGGAGATCTGCGCCCGCGCGGGGCTCACCCTGGAGGGGGGCGGCCTGGTGCCCCAGACCCCCATGGCCCTGGAGTATGACGCCGCCGGGGGCAGCGGGGAGACCATGCGGGCCCTGGTGGGGCAGATCGCCCTGCTGGCCGGGGCTAACGCCCTGATGACCCGGGCGGGGAACCTGAAGCTGTGCCGGCTGGAGCAGACCGGCCTCCAGATCGGCGCCCAGCGCTACTACGAGTCCGGCCTGACCCTGGAGGGGGCGGACTTCACCCTGGGCGCCCTGGAGGTGGACGTCCAGAGCACCGAGACCGGCGAGAACGGGACCCAGGAGAGCCGGCAGGTGTTCTCCGCCCAGCTGGAGGGGCAGACCCAGGGCATCCGCCTGACCTCCCCCTGGATGGACCAGAGCGCCTTTGACGGGCTGTGGCAGGCCTGGCAGGGCAAGAGCTGGCGGCCCGCCCAGGTCACCTTCCTGGGGGACGTGCGGCTGGACCCGGGGGATCTGATCGCCGTCACCGACCGGGCGGGGACGTCCTACACCCTGGCGGTGATGGGGCTGGAGCACAGCTTCGACGGGGGGTGGCGCACCACGGTGCGCTGCAGCGCCCCCCAGGAGAGCGGCGGGGCCGCTGCCCAGAGCGTCAGCCAGGCCATCTCCGGCCTGAAGACCGACCTGGGCCGGTTCCGGCGGCTGTACGCCGACAACCTGGATGCCACCCAGGCCCAGATCCGCCACATCACCACCGAGGACGTCGTGGGGGAGTACGGCACCATCAATCTCGCGGAGGGCACCTTCGCCTTCGGCGACGCGCTGATCTGGGACGGGAGCCGGCTGACGGTGAAGGGGGTGCTGGACTCGGAGGAGGGGACCATCGGCGGCTGGACCATCGACGGCAAGACCCTCTATTCCATCTCCAGCGGCGGCGGCTTCAAGATGGAGCTCAAGCCCGCCCAAGACGACGAGTACCCCTACATCCTCTTTCAGGGGGCCAACGGCACCTGGGCCCGCATCGAGCCCTATATCCAGGAGAACAGCGGCGAGGTGCAGCGGCTGGAGCTGAGCTGCGGCGGCGCCCAGCTGGACCTCTGCCAGGACGGGACGGTGCAGCTCAACGGCAGCACAGTGGCCGGGGTGGTGACCGCCCAGGGCATCAGCGGCGAGTGGAATTATATCAAGTACAGCGATGGCCAGGCCATCTGCTCCCGGACCATGGACTTCAGCGGGGTCTATATCGGGGTCGCCGTGGGCAGCCTCTACCGGAGCAGCATCCACGTCATGCCCTCGTTGGCCTATCCCTTCACCTTTACCGCGCCGCCCACGGAGCTGGTCTCTCTGCGTATCCACGAGGAGTATGTCTTCCTGATGGGCACGGGGCACAACACTGTTACCGCCTCGGGGGCCTACACCCTGGCCAGCCCGGTGAGCCACAACTCGGCGGAGACGGCGGTGTGGGGGCGCTTCAGCCAGGTGGTGCTGGGGCGGTGGAAGTGAGCCCGCCCCGGTGCCCCGACGGCGCACAACATCGAAAGGAGCGCGAATATGCGGATTTTGAATGAACAGGGCCAGACCCTCGCCGAGGATCAGTGTGACCTGACCGTGGGCGAGCTGCGGCAGGAGACCATCATCCGGACCGACGCGGTCCCCGTCGACGACGTGACCAAATTCGCCTGGGCGGACGGGGACTACGAGACCATCCTGCGCTATGTGGCGGTGCCGGAGACGGAGCGCCGGGCGGCGCAGATTGACCAGCTCAAGCGGCAGCTCTCCGACACCGACTACGCAGTCATCAAGATCGCCGAGGGGGCGGCCGCGGCGGAGGAGTACGCCGCCATCATCGCCCAGCGCCAGGCCTGGCGCGCGGAGATCAACCAGCTGGAGGGGGAGAACTGATGGAGGAGACCATTTCTCGGGCCGAGCACGAGGAGTTTGTCCGGCGGATGGAGGCGGAACACAGGCGGCAGAACCGGCGCATCGAGCTGCTGGAGGACACCGTGCGGCAGATCGGAGCGCTGACCACCAGCGTGGAGCGGCTGGCCGTCTCGGTGCAGACCATGGGCAAGACCCTGGCCCGGCAGAGCGACCGGCTGGCGGCCATCGAGGACCGGGACGGGGCCATGTGGCGCAAGGCGGTGGGCTACGCCGTCACCGCCGCCCTGGGCCTGGCCCTGGGGTTTGTGTCCTCCCGGCTGGGATTGGCATAAACTGTCACAGGGAGGCGTTTGCATGAGTGAACATTGGAAGACCTGGCTCCGCGCCGCCGGCGTGCGTGCGGTCAGGACGGTGGCCCAGACCGCCGTGGCCACCATCGGCACCGGCGCGGTGCTGGGCGACGTGAACTGGATCATGGTGGCCTCCGCCTCCGCCCTGGCGGGGATCCTGTCCCTGCTGACCAGCGTGGCGGGGCTGCCGGAGATCAAGACCGAGACAGAGGAGGAGACGGCATGAAGATCGCCATCGACGCGGGCCACGGCCTGCACACCAGCGGCAAGCGGTGCCTTGCCAGCATCGATCCCAACCAGACCCGGGAGTGGGTTCTGAACAGCCGGGTGGCGGGCTACGCCGCCGCCCATCTCCAGCGCTGCGGCGGGGAGGTCCTGCGGGTGGACGACACCACCGGGGAGACCGACGTGGCCCTTGCAAGCCGCGTCAGCGCCGCCAACAGCGCCGGAGTGGACTACTATGTCTCCATCCATCACAACGCCGGTATCAACGGCGGCAGCGGCGGCGGGCCGGTGGTCTTTGTCTACTCCGGCCAGCACGCCGCCCAGAGCGACACCCTCCAGCGGGCGGTCTACGACGGCCTGATCGGGGAGACCGGGCTGTTTGGAAACCGGTCGGTCCCCCTGGCCAGCTCCAACCTGTACGTGCTGCGCAAGACCAATATGCCGGCGGTGCTGGTGGAGTGCGGCTTTATGGACAGTACCGTGGACACCCCGCTGATCCTGACCGACTCCTTCGCCCGCCAGGCGGGCCGGGGCATCGCCAAGGGGATCTGCGCCGCCGTCGGGCTGGCCTGGCTGGAGGAGGGGGGCGAGAGCGCCGCCGTGGAAGCTCCCGCCGCTCCCTCCGGGGCGGAGACTGCGCCGGAGGCGGAGTCCGACGCCCCGGACAGTTACCCCGCCCGGTTCCAGCAGTGGCTCAATGAGACCTATGGGACCGCACTGGACGTGGACGGCATCTGGGGCAGCAAGACCCGGGCGGCGGCCATCCGGGCCCTTCAGACCGAGCTGAACGCCCAGTTCGGCGCGGGCCTGGACGTGGACGGCAAGTTCGGCCCCAAGACCCAGGCCGCCTGCGTCAACGTCAAGCAGGGCGCAAAGGGCAACCTGACCCGGATTATCCAGGGGCGGCTCTACTGCATGGGCTATGACCCGAACGGGTTTGACGGCAGCTTCGGCCCCGGCTGCAAGGCGGCGGTCGAGCGCTGCCAGGGCAACAAGGGACTGTCCGCCGACGGCATCGTGGGCCGCAACACCTGGACGGCCATGCTGGGCTGATCGTCCCGATCGACAGTTACATCCCCTCCGGCATCCGCAGGAGGGGATGGCCTTTTTTGGAAGAATCGGGGCTGGGAGACTTCCGGCGGCAGCGGAGGAAGCAGGGCCTTCACCGCACTCAGGATGACAATGGGGAGGGCTCTGAACGACAAAGGCGGAGCGCTTCGCATGACAGGGCATGCCCTGCCGGGGGCGGTTTTTTGGCCGTCCCCGGGTGCTTTTTTGCCCTAACACATTAAATGATTAAAAACAAGGCGCTGAGAAGTGCGAAGATTGGCCATTTTTGCCCGGCGGGCCAGCTTGTATTTGCCGGGGGCGGCTGATATAATGATGTAATATAAACTCAAGCTGCCCTATCCCCACGCTGGGAACGGGGCGAGATTCGGACGCGAGCCGGGCGGCCCGGCCGTCCAGTGGAAGGGAGATAGAACACACTATGGCCAACGGACGCATTTACAACTTCTCTGCCGGACCCTCCATGCTGCCCCTGGAGGTGCTGGAGCGGGCGGGACGGGAGATCACCAACTATCAGGGCAGCGGCATGTCCGTCATGGAGATGAGCCACCGCTCCAAGGTGTTCCAGAAGATCTTCGACGACACCAAGGCCAAGTTCCGGAAACTGATGGCCGTCCCCGAAGATTATGAAATCCTGTTTTTGCAGGGCGGCGCCTCCACCCAGTTCTCCGCCATCCCCCTGAACCTGATCGGGAGGACGGGCAAGGCGGACTACGCACTGACCGGCAACTTCTCCACCCTGGCCTACAAGGAGGCCAAGCGCTATGGGGACATCGCCGTGGCCTGCTCCTCGGAGGACCAGAACCACAGCTATATCCCCGCTCAGGACCAGATCCACGTCCGGAGCGACGCCTCCTACTTCTACTACTGCTCCAACAACACCGTTTACGGCACCGAGTGGCAGTACATCCCCGAGACCGGCGGCGTGCCCATCGTGTGCGACATGTCCTCGGACATCTGCTCCCGCCGGGTGGATGTGAGCCGTTACGGGGTCATCTACGCCGGGGCCCAGAAGAACCTGGCCCCCGCCGGGCTCACCATCGTCATCGTGAAAAAGGAGCTGGCCGGCCATGAACTGCCCATCACCCCGCTGATGCTGAACTGGCAGACCGAGATCGACAAGGACTCCATGTACAACACGCCCCCCTGCTGGTGCATCTATATGCTGGGGCTGGTCTGCGACTGGCTGGAGGAACAGGGCGGCGTGGCCGGTATGGAGCGCATCAAGCACGGCAAGGCCCAGATGCTCTACGACACCATCGACGCCTCCCGGCTGTTCACCTGCGCCGCCCAGCCTGGCTCCCGCAGCGATATGAACGTCACCTTCCGCGCCCCCACCCCGGAGCTGGACGCCAAGTTCGTCGCCGAGAGCGCCGAGCGGGGCTTCTCCAACCTGAAGGGCCACCGGAAGGTGGGGGGCATGCGGGCCTCCATCTACAACGCCATGCCGGTGGAGGGCGTGGAGCGGCTGTGCGACTTCATCCGCTGGTTCGACCAGCACAACTGAGCCCTTTCCGGTATTCCGGCACATAGGGAGGAAAAGGAGAAAGGGAGAAAAAAGAGAAAGAGGGAGAACCTGTGTTCTGTATCAACTGCGGCAAGCAGCTGGAAGAGGGCAGCCGTTTCTGCCCCTACTGCGGCTCAAAAGTGCCCGAGACGGGGGCGGGGGCCTATCCCCCCGCCCGCCGCCCCGGCCGGCGGCGTCCCGGAGCAAAACCCCTTCGCGGGCCGGGGCCAGCCTGGTCCGGCCCCCCAGGGCGGCGGCCAGAACGACCCCTGGGAGACGGCAGGCGCCTCCGCTTACTACCCCGCCCCCGCGGCCGCCCAGCCGCCCCGGAAGAAAAAGCACACCCTGCGCAATGTGAGCCTGATCGTGCTGGGAGTGCTGGTGCTGGCGGTCATCGGGCTGTATATCCTGGGCAGCACCGCCACTGCGGCCTATGAGCCGGTGATCGAGAGCTATCTCTCCTATGCCCAGCAGGGGGACACCCAGCGGATCGGGAGCCTGTTCCAGCAGGACTACTATGAGGACACTTATGTGCAGTACTACGGCGATGAGTGGGCCATCTACGCCGCCGACGCCTGGACCGACTATTATGGCCGGACGGTGGAGCGCTATGAGGTGGCCGACGACGACCAGGAGGAAGACCTGCTGGCGGCCTTCAACCAGGCCTACGGCCTGGGGGCCACCGACTGGCGGGATGTGACCGTGGACGTGTACTACGAGGGAGGCCGCTGCTGCTGCATGGACTTTGAGCTGCTGGAGATCGGCGGCAGCTGGTATCTGATGGAGATCTGGTGAGGACCGCCGCCCCTCCGGGGGGCGGACGGAATGACAGAGAGGAGTGAACGGCGATGTTTCGCATCAAGACACTGAACAAAATTTCCAGCATCGGCCTGGCTCAGTTGGACAAGGGCCGTTTTGTGGTGGAGGAGGACTGCGCCAACCCCGACGGCATCCTGGTCCGCTCCGCCAAGATGCACGACTATGAGTTCCCCCCCGCCCTGCGGGCCATCGCCCGGGCCGGGGCGGGCACCAACAACATCCCCATCGACCGGTGCAGCGAGGCGGGCATCGTGGTATTCAACACCCCCGGCGCCAACGCCAACGCAGTGAAGGAGGAGGTCATTTTTGCCATGCTGGCCGCCTCCCGCCACATGTTTGAGGCCAACCAGTGGGCCCGCCAGGCGGCCGCCGAGGGCGTGGACGTGCTCTCGGAGATGGAGAAGGTGAAGAGCCGGTTCGCCGGCCCGGAGATCCTGGGCAAGACCCTGGGCATCATCGGCCTGGGGGCCATCGGCGCCCGGGTGGCCGACGCCGCCCTGGCCCTGGGGATGAGCATCATGGGCTACGACCCTTATCTGAGCGTCCCCGCCGCCCTGGCCCTGGACCGCCGGGTCAAGGTGGTCAGCAATCTGGATGAGCTGCTGAAGGGGAGCGACTACATCACGATCCACGTCCCCCTGAACGACTCCACCCGGAACACCATCGACGCCGAGGCCATCGCCAAGATGAAGGGCAGCGTGCGCATCATCAACCTGTCCCGCAACGGCCTGGTGAATGAGCCCGCCCTGCTCCCCGCCCTGGCCTCGGGCCGGGTGGCCGCCTACGTCACCGACTTCCCCGACGCGGCCATCGCCGCCGCCCCCGGGGTCATCGCCCTGCCCCACCTGGGGGCCTCCACCCCGGAGAGCGAGGACAACTGCGCCATGATGGCCACCCACCAGCTCCAGGACTACCTGGACAACGGCAACATCACCAACTCGGTCAACCTGCCCGACGTGGTGCTGGAGCGCTCCGGGGACGCCCGGATCTGCGTCATTCACCGGAACGTGCCCAACATCCTGGCCCAGATCACCTCCATCGTCTCCAGTGTGGGGATGAACGTGGAAAACCTGGCCAACAAGTCCCGGAAGGAGTACGCCTACACCATCCTGGACGTCAACGGCAAGGTGTCCGACGCCATGGTGGACCGGCTCACCGCCATCGACGGGGTCATCCGCATCCGGGTGATGCAGAACTGAGGCAGATTTCACAAGGTACCTTTT
>CAZAIF010000016.1:0-22160 GCA_964485125.1 uncultured Oscillospiraceae bacterium
GGCGGCTCGCCCCGCCTCAGCCGGAGCAGGGGTGACCTGTGGGGCTCCCGCAAGACGGAACGGGCTCTGTTTTTGCTTTTAAACAAAAACAGAGCCCGGTTTCGTGCTTTTTCCACTAGAAAATTGGGGGTAAATTTACTACAATAAAATGGAACTCAGAAAGTGATATTATGATTCCAACCGGCTCGGGACAGAGCTGCGGTACTTACATGATATTTTGCGATTGACAAGAGGTGCCTTTTGTTATGGCAAAAAACTATTTCGATCTGACCGGCCAGGTGGCCGTGGTCACCGGCTGCTCCTCTGGGCTGGGCGTCCAGATGGCCAAGGCCCTGGCCGGCCAGGGGGCCAATATCGTGGCCCTGGCCCGCCGCCAGAACATGATCGACGCGGTGGCCGCCGAGCTGCGGGAGACCTACGGGGTCCAGGCGGTGGGCGTGGCCTGCGACATCACCGACACCCAGCAGGTGTCCGCCGCGGTGGACAAGATCCTGGACCAGTTCGGCCGCATCGACATCCTGATCAACAACGCCGGCACCGGCGCCGTGGCCCCGGCAGAGGACATCACCGACGAGCAGTTCGCCAACGAGATGAACATCGACCTGTTCGGCTCCTTCAAGATGGCCCGGGAGGTGGCCAAGCGGGCCATGATCCCGGCGGGCTACGGCCGGATCATCAACATCGCCTCCATGTACGGCCTGGTGGGCAACAAGATCGCCCCCGCCTCCCCCTATCACGCGGCCAAGGGCGGCGTGGTCAACCTGACCCGGGCGCTGGCCTGCGAGTGGGGCGAGAAGGGCATCAACGTCAACGCCATCTGCCCCGGCTACTTCGAGACCCCCCTGACCAAGGAGACCCTGGAGTCGGAGTTCTTCCAGAACTACGCCCGCACCATGATTCCCCTGGCCCGCTACGGCAGGGAGGGAGAACTGGACACCGCAGCCATCTTCCTGGCCTCCCCCGCCAGCACCTACGTCAACGGCGTCATCCTGCCGGTGGACGGCGGCTATACCAGCCTGTAAAGGCCCTTTGAATCTCGCTAACCTCTTTTTCTCTTTCCCAATTCTTTTCTCAGGCAGGCCCCGGCGGACCCATCGTCCGCCGGGGTCTGTCTGGACAGCGGAACAGCCCCCGTCCCGGCCGGGACGGGGGCTGGGTTCGTCTCTGGGACCTCCCCTTCAGGGGGTCTCCGGTGCGTCCGGGCGGCCTTCTGCGGGGGGCGTCCAGCTTTTCCGGCAGCGCCGGCAGCTCCTCCCGTTCAAACATCATGCAGTAGGGGGTCTGGAAACAGCCGTCTTTCAGGGGGGCTACGCGGGATACGAAGACGTTGTAGCGGGAGTGGGAGAGGCGCTCGGCGATGAAGCTGTGGGGGGTGGAGGGATATAGTCGGCAGCGCATGGGGCAGGGCGCTCAGCAGGCTGGCAGGTTCGCTGGAGCCGTCCGCCGCCAGGATATGGTCGCCGGAGCGGATCAGGGCCAGGCACTCCTCCAGGCTGCGCTCCTTCTGCCGGTACAGTGTCTCTTGATGTGTGGGCTCCCCCCTCCTTTCCGGTTCAGCACTCGGTGAATTCCAGCCGCCGGATGATGTCGTTTTGCAGCTCCGCCCCCAGCTCCACAAAGTAGGCGGCGTAGGTGGCCACCCGGACCACCAGGTCCCGGTGGTTCTCCGGGTGGAGCTGGGCGTCCCGAAGGGTCTCGGTGGAGACGATGTTGAACTGAACCAGAAAACCGCCCGCCTGGAAATAGGAGCGGATCAGGGCCATGAATTTCCGCAGCTTTTCCTCGCCCTGGACCGCATCCGGGTTGACGCGCATGTTCAGCACCTCGCCGTGGCGCAGCTTGGCGTGGTCCAGTCCGGCCACGCTGAGCATGGTGGCGGTGGTGCCGGTGCTGTTGCGGCCCTGGGCCGGGGAGATGCCCCCCTCGGAGATGGGCTCCCCGGCCTTCCGGCCGTCGGGGGTGGCCCCCAGCACCATGCCCAGGCCGATGTTGGCGGTGACCGCTGCGGCGGCCACCGTGGACTGGGCGCCCTGGAAGCCCGGGGTCTCCGCCACCACGTCGGAGACGTAGCTGAGCACCTGGTTGACGATGGTGTCCACATAGGGGTCGTTGTTGCCGAACTTCGGGGCCCGGAGCAGCAGCTTCTGCAGATCCTCATAGCCCTCGAAGTTGGCGGCGATGGCGTCGCAGATCTCCCCCAGAGTGACCTTGTGCTCCTCAAAGACGTATTTCCTGATGGCGGCCAAGGCGTCGCCGGTGTTGGGGGCGCCGGCCAGGGACATGGCGAAGGAGCAGAAGGGCTTTGTCCCGCCGTCGATGACGTCGGTGCCGCTCTCCACGCAGGGGGGGATCAGCGCCGACTGGAGGGGGGAGGGCATGTAGCGGGAGAACATGGCCTTGTCGGTGTTCTTGATGGCATGGCAGTGGGGGATGACGTGGCGGACCTGGGCGCAGAAGGCCTCCCAGAGCTGTTCATAGCTGGCAAATTTGGCGGGGTCGCCGGTTTTCAGGCCCAGCTGGAGGCCGGTCATCCGGTGGACGCCGTTGTTCAGGGTCAGCTCCAGAATGCCGGGCAGGGAGATGATGCCCCCGGGAATGTTGTAGCTCAACCCGCCCACGGCGGGGGAGGTGCAGCCGGCGATGGCGTAGCCGTTGGCCTGCCGCCGGGTCATGCCGTCCCGCTCCAGATTGGCCACGGCGGTCTTGTCCCCCAGGAACTTCAGCTTGCCCCCCACGTCCCTCGCCACCTCACAGGCCAGCAAGAAGAAATCCTCCGGGGTGTTGTCGGCGATGCGGATCACCACGTCGTCGCTGCCCATATTGACGGTTCGCTCCGCCTCCAGCACCAGGTAGGACAGCTCGTTGACGGCGCTCTCGCCATCGGGGTTGACGCCGCCGATGGTGACCGCTGCGCCGGAGTTGTTGCCGGCGAAGCCGTGGCTGCGGTGTTCACTGTAGACCACGCAGGCGCTGTTGCAGTTGACCAGCAGCATGGACAGGTACTCGTAGGCCTGCTGGGGGGTGAGGCGCCCTGCGGCCCGGTCGGCCTCGTAGAATGGGGCCAGGTATTGGTCGATGCGCAGGAAGGTGTTGCCGGTACCCCAGTTTTCCAGCATGATGCACAGATAGCCGAACCAGAGGGACTGGACGGCCTCCCGGAAGGTATCCGGGGCGTGGCGGGGTACCTTGTCGCAGACGGCGGCGATATCCAGCAGCTCCTGGCGGCGCACCGGGTCGGCCTCCCCGGCGGCCATGCGCCGGGCCTCGGCGGCATAGCGGCCGCCCAGCCCGGCCAGGGCCTCCAGGCAGAGCTTCATGCCCTCCAATTCCGCCCGCTGGCCCTCGTCGGCGGGACGGGAGAGCCGCTCCTCCACCTTTTGGATGAGCCCCTCGGCCCCCAGGGTGAGCAGCTGGCCGTAGTCCGGGGAGGCGTGGCCGGGGAACTGGTTGTTGCCGCAGAAGGCGCCGCCGCCTATGATCAGGTCGTCATAGGGCTTGTGCTCGTCCCCCACCTCCTGATTCCAGTGGTAGCGCAGGGAACGTGTCTCCCAGTAGGGCACCACGTCGGCCAGCACGTCCCGCTCCTCCTGCGTCAGGGGCTCGAAGGGGTCGGTCTCCCGGGTGGAGAGGAGGTCCAGCTCCTTTAAGATCCAGTCGCACTGGAGCTCCGGGCTGATGGAGCCGCCCCGCACCTTGGAGGTGGGCCGGCCCACGATCAGTTCGTCGGGATAGATGCGCGCCGTCATGTGCCCCAGCAGATGGGCAAAGGCCTTCCCCCGGCGGATGGGGGCGCGCTCCCCCTCGGTGGCCCGGTAGGACTCGGTGATCAGCTTGGCCCGCTCCACGCAGATGGATGGCTGGACCAGCATGGCCGCTCGCAGCTTCTGAATCCTGGTGTCGTCAAATTTCATAGCTAGAACTCCTTCTGTCGGCGATGGATTGGATATGGATGGTGGGGGACAGTTGTCTTCTTCGTTTTGGGGCGGGCTCACGTCCGGGAGACCATCAGCGGCTGCTCCTTCTCCGGCGAGACATAGATGCCCCCGGGGGGACACGCGTCCTCGCGGGCGGCGCAGCCCACGCGTTTCTTCCTGTTGAATGGGTCGGATCGCCATGGTATCAGCACCTCGCTTCAAGCATAGCACAGGGGTACGGGGGGGACAAATATCGAAAAGCCGCAAAAGATTATAAACAAAACGCTATGGATATGCTATAATGAAGAAAAATGGAGAGGAGGCGGAGGTGTGACATCGCTGCAGATCACCTATTTTCTCAAGGCGGCGGAGTGCATGAGCTTTTCCCGGGCGGCGGAGGAACTCTTTGTCTCCCAGCCCTCGGTGAGCCGCCAGATCAAACAGCTGGAGACGGAGCTGGGCTTTCAGCTCTTTGACCGCACCCTGAAGCACCAGATCACCCTGACGGCGGCGGGGATGGTGTTTCGGGACAGCTTCCGCCGTTTTGCCCAGGGCTATCAGCAGGCCCGGGTGGCGGCGGCCAAGGTGTCCCAGGACGCCACCCTGCGGCTGCGGGTGGGGATCGGCCAGGACTGGGATGTGACCGACGCCCTGTTGAAATTCCAGGAGCAGGCGGTGCTGCGCTACCCCCACTCGGAGATCAGCTATGAGAACCGCTCCAGCCTGCAGCTGCGCCGGAAGCTGGAGGCGGACCAGCTGGATGTGGTGTACTGCATCCGCACCACAGTGAAGAACTTCGACCAGCTGGAGGTGCTGGACATCACCCAGGGGGAGACCCGGGCCTATGTGCGCCGGGGGCTGCTGCGCCAGGAGGACGAGGCGCTGCAGCTGTCCGATTTCAACGGCCACAACCTGCTGCTGCTGCCCGAGGAGGAGGCCCCCATGAGCCTGCAGATCGTCCAGCTCCAGTTCCAGGCGGCCCAGGTCACCGTCAACCCGGTGCGGCTGCCCAACCGGGAGTCGGTGTACCAGGCGGTGCTGATGGGCCGGGGCTTCGGCGTGGGGGACCACCAGCTCTGGTATTACCGGGACCCCCGGATCACCTACTGCACCCTGCAGGAGACCATCCCCTCCTGCGTGGTCTGGAATAAGCGCAACCAGAACCCCCTCATCCGGCTGTTTGCCGAGACCATGCTCTATGAGCTGGGGGGAGGAAAGCGGCTGGACTGAGGATAGCCCGTCCCCGGGAGGGGATACTGAATCGGACAGATGACGGAGAACGGAGGAAAACGCCATGAAAGAGGTCTGGATGATGCTGCTGCCCGACTGCCCCTACTGCCATCAGGCGGATCGGATGCTGGAGCAGCTGATGGAGGAGGAGCCCCGCTACCGGAGGGTGAACATCCGCCGGGTGGACGAGTCGGTGGAACGGCAGTTTGCCGACGCCCTGGACTACTACTATGTCCCCACCTTCTATGTAGACGGCAAAAAGCGGATGGAGGGGGTGCCCACCCTGGAGAAGGTCCGCGCCGTGCTGGAGGAGGCGCTGGAAGGGGAGGCGGAGTGAGATGGGGGAGATGCTGCGCTTTGACCTGCCCCGGGAGGATCCGGCGGCCATGGACCGCCCGGCGCTGGAGGACTATCTGGCCCGGCTGCGGGCCATGCTCTCCCAGCTGGACGCCCGGGAGCCCCGGAATATGAACAGCGAGGCCTACGAGCAGTGGGGGGAGGAACACGAGGCCCTGGAGGATTTGTTGGACGAGGCGCTGGACCGGCTGGACGAGCTGGATTGAGGCCCGGCCTCCGCCGAGTATTACAATCGGACAAAAAGACGGCCCGGCGAGGGGCGGAATTTCATTCCGCCCCTCGCCGGGCGCTTCGTTTTTTGCTTTTTTGCCTGCGGCGCCACGGCCGGGCGGGCCGGGGCCGCCGCAGGGACCGGTGGGATCAGATGGCCATGCAGGTGGCGTAGACGTTGCGGTTGGTGGTCTGGATGGTGCCGGGCTTTTTGCAGTCGCCCACCAGGTAGAACTGCTTGCCGGCGCCGAAGAAGCTGAGGGCCTCACCGCTCTTGGCCCGCATGCCCACGGACAGCACCACCGAGTCGGCGGGGAGCCGGTGCTCGCCCTGGGCGTCGGTGTAGATGACGCAGTCCGGCGTGATCTCCTTGGCGGTGGCGTTGAGCACATAGTGGAAGCTGGGAATGGCCTCCCAGGCGGCCTGGAACATGGAGCGGTAGTGCATGAAGGTGGTGTCGGCGGCCAGCTCGTCCCGCATCTCCACCACGGTGACCTCCCGGCCCTGCTGGGCCAGGAACATGCCGGTCTCCACGCCGACCTCGCCGCCGCCGATGATGACCACGTTGTGGCCGATCCGCTCGGCGTGCATGATGGCCTCGGTGGCCACGGTGACGTTGGCGCCCTCCACGCCGGGGATCCTGGGCACCACGGGCTCGGCGCCCAGGGCGGCGATGACCACGTCATACTGCCCCTCGATCATCTCCGGGGTGACCCGGGTGTTCAAGACCACCCGGATATCCCGCTTGGCCACCTGGGCGATCAAAAAGTCCTTGTAGTCCTTCAGGGTCCATTTGAAGGGGATGTAGTCGGCGTGCTTGATGGCGCCCCCCAGCCGGTCGGTGGCCTCAAAGAGGGTGACCTTGTGGCCCCGGTCGGCCAGATACATGGCCGCGCGCATGCCGCCGGGGCCGCCGCCGATCACGGCGATGGTCTTGACCCCTGCGGGGGCGGAGCAGAGGTGCCGGTCCACTGCCTCAAAGCCGAACTTGGGGTTGACGGAGCAGACCGAGGTCATGATGTCGTGCTTGCCCCGGCCGTGGCACTTGTTGCAGCGCAGGCAGGGGACGATGTCCTCGGAGCGGCCCTCCTGGACCAGCTCGCCGTAATTGGGGTTGGAGATCCAGGAGCGGGCCATGGCCACCAGGTCCAGCTTGCCCTCGGCGATGGCCCGGTCCGCGTCGGCGGGGTCAAAAAAGCCGCCCACATTGCTGACCAGCATGTCCAGCCCCGCCTGTTTAATGGCCGCGGCCAGCTCCAGGAAGGGGGTCTTCTGCAGCTCAAAGGGGATGGGGTGGTTGGGGTCGGCCTCGGCGGCGCGCACCTGGACGATGTCCACATAGGGCTCCGCCCTGCGCAGGAATTCAATGCCCTCCTCCAGGCCGTAGCCCCCCTCGGGCTCCACGGCGGAGAACTGGATCTCCACCAGCATGTCGTTTCCGGCGGCCTTCTTGACCTCCTGGAGCATCATCAGGGGGAAGCGGCACCGGTTTTCAAAGCTGCCGCCGTACTCGTCGGTGCGGTGATTGGACAGAGGGGAGAGCAGCTGGCTGGGCACCTGGGCCCGGTAGCACATGTGGAGGGTGACGGCGTCAAAGCCCAGGCGCTTGTAGAAGGCGGTCTTCTGGCCGTAGCTCTTGGCGATCTTGACCAGGTCCTCCGCCGGGATGTCGTCGCCGATGTACTGGAACTGCATGGAGGTGGCCCCCAGGCCGTGCTCGGTCCTGGGGTTGGCGTCCACGAACTCAAAGCTGCCGTCCTCCCGCTGGTAGCGGAATTTCTTGGTGGCGGAGAACAGGGAGCCGCTGACCAGGGTGTTCTGGCCGTGCATGGCCTCGATCATCTCCACGATGTAGTTCTGGCACTGGGCGTCGCGCATGTCGAACTGGGGGAAGTGGGACATGTCCAGCCAGTCGGGGAAGACCGGGGAATCCGGGTCGTCCTCCATGGAACAGAAGGTGACAAAGGCCGCGCCGTTTTTGGAGCGGTTCAGGAAGTGGCCCAGAATGGGGTCTGCGGGGTAGGCCTCGGGCCCCTGGGAGAAGTGGGGCATGGAGTTGGAGGACTGCATCCGGTTTTTCAGGATGAACTTGCCCACCTGGATGGGCTGCAGCAGATGGGGGTATGGACTTTGCATCTGGATGGCTCCTTTCCTCGGTATGGTTTGCCGCGGGGGTGATTTTACTCTATTATATCCCTGTGCCCCAGGGGGAGAATAGGTCCCATCCGCCTGCATAATCTGCTCTATTTTGCAGAAAAGGCGGAAAAAAGAGAAAATCTGCACACCAGAGCAGTCCCGTGGGGGCCCTGGCGGCAGATTTCCTGTGTCCTATGGTTTTTTTGTGTTGTAGCGGCGCCGGAACTGGGAGGGGGTGCAGCCGTAGAGCTCCCGGAAGCGGCGGTAGAAAAAGCTGTAGCACTCATAGCCCACGGCGGCGGCGATGTCGGCGATGGGGAGGATGGTGGTCTCCAGCAGCTCTCTGGCCTTGTCGAAGCGGCACTGCTGCAGCAGCTGGCTGAAGGAATGCCCGGTCAGCTTCTGGATGTTGCGGCTCAGGGTGGATTCCGAGCAGTTGGTCAGCCGGGAGAGCTCCCGCAGGGTAGCGTCGCGGTAGTTGGCCTGGATATAGGCCAGCACCGTGCGCTTCAGGGTGTGGGACTCGTCCAGGGGGATCTCGCACAGGGCGGGCTCCACCTCTTTGTTCAGGTAGAACAGGATGGAGGAGAGACAGGCCCCGGAGATCCGGTCCCGGTCCTGGGGGCTCCAGGGGTGGGCGGTCTGCTCCGGATGGAGGAAAAAGTTCATCAGCAGCACGTCCAGCAGCCGGTGAATGGGCCGGTGATCCGGGACTTTGAAGAGCAGGAACTGGCCCCGCAGGGGGTTTTTGCGCAGGATGTTGGACAAAAATTCCGACAGCTCGGTGGTGCTGTGGAAGATGTCCTTGGTCAGGTCGAAAAAATAGGGGGAGACGTGGAGGTTGACCGCCAGGCAGTCCGGGGGCGCCGGCAGTACGCCGTGAGAGGTGCGGGGGCTGGTCAGCAGAATGTCCCCCTCCTCCAGGGGCTCCTCCCGCCCCTCGATCAGCGCGGTGAGCGTGCCCCGGCACACCACCAGCATCTCCATGCAGTCGCCCGCCCTGGGGGGCAGATAGGCCGACCGGCAGTGGAGCCGGCAGTCCACCAGGGGTTCCGCCTCCGGTCCCGCCGGCGGGGCGGGCTCGGGCGGGGCTGCGGGGAGCGCCCGGCTGAGCTGCTCCAGCCGCTCTGTCAGCGCTGCGTCCAACATCATCGCGCCCGCCTCCTTTTTAACGTATCCACGCATCAACACAACGGCCCGGGGCGCCGCGTACATCGTACATGCGGCCCCTGGAATGGTTGGTTGAAATTATACAGCAAAAGACCGGCGTAGGCAAGGAGTGGGGGGCGGCCTGGCCGGGGGCGTGCCGTGGGGAGCGGGCGGCACGGGGGGTTGATCCAAAAATGGATCACAAACCGTCCTCCGGCGGGGGGTCTGCCTGGGGTCCACCAGCAAAACCGGCGCCTCCTCCCGGCTGTTTCTGCGTTTTGACCAATTTTGACCGCTTAAAATCGTACACCTTGACAATGTTTTAACAATCTTGGAAAATTGGCACATAATTTGCATCTATTTCAAGGGCAGAAACAGACCGTTGTTTCTGTCCGCGGGGATGAAAGATGAGAGACAGACCCCGCGCACAAAGAAAAAGGAGGAACAGAACATGAAGAAACTTGCGGCACTGATCCTGGCTCTGTGTATGGTTCTTTCCCTGGCCGCCTGCGGATCGTCCGGCACCGGCAGCGCGTCCGGCGGCGGGACGTCCAGCACCGGGGACGGCAGCGGGGATACCTCTGAGCCCGTGGTCACCAACACCAGCGAGCCCACCTACGGCGGCTCTATGACCATGCTGTACGGCGACTCCCTGATGCAGTACTTTGACCCCGCCATGGCGGACAACCGGACCTATGGCCTGTGGCTGGAGTCCCTGTGGACCATCGACTGGGGCGCGGAGGACCCGGACAGCTATCAGTCCAACTACATCACCTATGACAAGTGCGACGGCCAGATCGCCGACACCTGGGAGATCGCCGACGACTATTCCAGCATCACCGTCACCATCCGGGACGACGTCTTTTTCCAGGACAAGTCCGTGGCCGGCCTGGGGGACTATGACATCTTCGGCGGCCGCCAGCTGACCGCCGAGGACGTGGCCTACTCCTACCGCCGCCTGCTGGGCATTGACGGCGTGACTGCCACGGAGAACTCCGAGATCCCCTGGGAGATCCAGCTGCCCGGCATTGAAAAGATTGAGGTCCTGGATGCTCTGACCCTGACCTTCTACTTCACCGACCCCTCCGAAGTGACCGTCAACTCCTTTATGATCAACACCGTCAACATCACCGGCCCCGAGTGGGACGAGCTTACTGCCGAGCAGATGGCCGACTGGCATTATGCCTGCGGCACCGGCCCCTATATTCTGACCGGCTTTGAGCTGGACTCTTCCATGGAGTTTGTGAAGAGCGAGAACTACTACGACTACGATGAGCGGTATCCGGAGAACAAGCTGCCCTATCTGGACTCCATTACACTGGTGCAGATCAGCGACTCCTCCAACATCGTCACCCAGTTTATCTCCGGCCAGCTGGACTACATCGGCTTCCACAACGATCTGATCAGCACCTCTGAGATGCAGCAGATTCGGGACACCCTGGGGGAGGGCAACTATCAGGAGTACCAGTACAACAATACCCCTGTGGGCATCGGCCTGCACAGCAATCAGGAGCCCTTCAACGACATCAACGTCCGCATCGCCATGCAGGAGGCCATCAACTGTGAGGAGATCGCCACCTCCTACTATGGCCAGTCCGAGCTGGTGCTGCCCGGCCTGTGGGCTTCCGACCTGGGCTGGAGCGCCGACTACTCCGACGAGGTGCTGGCCACCTACGAGTACAACCCCGAGGACGCCAAGGCCCGCCTGGCCGAGGCCGGCTATCCCGACGGCTTCGATATGACCCTGTACATCAAGAGCGACAACGACCAGACCCTGTATCAGATGGCCGCGGCCTATCTGGCGGCCGTGGGCATCAATGTCACCATTGAGACCGTCACCGATACCTCTTCTCTGAACGCGTTCGCCCTGGACGACACCAACAACTACGCTTTCTACACCGGCTGCGGCGGCCAGTACAACATCTCCCAGGCTCTGGGCCGGGTGCTGCCCACCGGTAACGAGTTCGGCCTGTTCTATGACAATGAGGAGTTTGAGCAGCTGGGCGCCGCTTTGAGCGTGGCCACCACCATGGAGGAGCAGGCGGAGATCGGCACTCAGATGGATGAGATCTGGATGGAGAACCACTGGGCCATCTATGTGGGCGGCTGCATCACCCTGCACGACTTCTTCTCCAGCAAGATCGGCGGCTTCACCGGCGAGCGCCTGTGCGAGAACAACAACACCCGCACCATCCTGGCCCGTATCTGGGACAGCACCGCCGAGTAAATCCGGTTTTCCAGGGACTGCTGCCAGCGCATCAGCCCCAAGGGATCGGGGCCCCGCCCTTTTGCCGGGCGGGGCCCCAGGCCCCTGCTCCCCCAGAGGCCCGCAGAGCACAGGGTCATGCGGTGTGTTCTGCGGACGGCTGGGGGAGATCGACGTTCCAAAGTGAGGAGGAAGACGAGTGGCAGAGACGATTCTTGAGGTCAAACACCTAAAAACCAATTTCTATACCAATGGCGGTGAGCTGCGCGCCGTGGATGATCTCTCCTACGAAGTGCACGAGGGAGAGTGCGTGGCCATCATCGGCGAGTCCGGCTCCGGCAAGTCGGTGGAGGCCCTGTCCATCCTGCGCCTGGTGCCCTTCCCGCCCGGGCTGATCGTGGGGGGCGAGGTGCTGTTCCACGGCCAGGACCTGATGAAGCTGAGCGACGAGGAGATCCGAAAGATCCGGGGCTCCAAGATCAGTATGATCTTCCAGGAGCCCTCCACCGCCCTGAACCCGGTGATCACCATCGGCAAGCAGATTGCCGAGACCCTGCGGGTGCACCGGGGGATGGGCAAGAAGGAGGCCATGGCGGAGGCGGTGGAGCTGCTGCGCCGGGTCAATATCCCCAACCCGGAGCAGCGGGTCAAGCAGTACCCCTTCGAGTTCTCCGGCGGCATGCAGCAGCGGGCCATGATCGCCATGGCCATGGCCTGCAACCCGGACATCCTGATCGCCGACGAGCCCACCACCGCCCTGGACGTCACCGTCCAGGCCCAGGTGCTGGAGGAGCTGAACAAGATGCGCCAGGAGACCAACACCGCCCTGATCATCATCACCCACAACCTGGGCGTTGTGGCCCGGTACGCCGACAGCGTGAAGATTGTCTACGGCGGCAAGGTGGTGGAGGAGGGCGACCCCTACGACATCTTTGAGCACCCCCACCACCCCTACACCCTGGGCCTGATCCGGGCGGTGCCCCGGCTGGACCTGCCCCGGGAGGCGGGCCTGGCCTCCATCGAGGGCGACCCGCCCGACATGTCCAAGATCCCGCCGGACTGCTGCGCGTTCTACTCCCGCTGCCGCTACTGCACCGAGGAGTGCCGTACCCGGCGGCCGGAGCCCCGGGCGGTGGAGAGCCCCTCTGGGATTCATAAATGTTCCTGCTTCCATATGGACCAGACCGGGCCGGAGCGGGAAGCGCTGATGAAACTGAACGAGGTCAGCTTGGCGGCCATCAGAGAGGAGGCACAGGCCCAATGAGTAATCCTGAATTGCCCATCCGGCAGGAGCTGCGGGAGGAGCTGGACCGGGACATCGCCAGCCGCGCCCCGGTGGAGGACAGCGCCCGGGCCCTGCTCCGGGTGTCCAATCTGAAGATGTATTTTCCGGTGACAAAGGGCCTGCTGAAGCGCAAGGTGGGCGACGTGAAGGCGGTGGACGACGTCACCTTCTCGGTGCAGCGGGGCGAGACCCTGGGTCTGGTAGGGGAGTCCGGCTCCGGCAAGTCCACCGTCGGCAACTGCGTGCTGGGCAACTACAAGGTGACCTCGGGCCAGATCATCTATGACGGCCGGGATCTCTCCCAGATCAGCAGGGCCGAGATGCGGGCGCTGCGCAAGGACCTGACCACGGTGACCCAGGACCCCTTCGCCTCCCTGAACCCCCGCATGACGGTGTCCGACATCATCCTGGAGGGCGCCCGGGCCCACAAGCTGATCGCCGGGAAAAAGGAGGGGGAGGAGCTGGTGGAGCGGATGCTCACCCTGGTGGGACTGAATCCCCAGGTGGCCTCCCGCTTCCCCCACGAGTTCTCCGGCGGCCAGCGCCAGCGGATCTCCATCGCCCGGGCCCTGGCCCTGAGCCCCAAGTTCATCGTCTGTGACGAGATCGTCTCCGCCCTGGACGTGTCCATCCAGGCCCAGATCGTCAACCTGATGGCCAAGCTCCAGCAGGAGCTGAACGTGGCCTATATCTTCATCGGCCACGATCTGTCGGTGGTGCGCCATATCAGCCATAAGATTGCGGTGATGTACCTGGGCAAGACCGTGGAGATCACCGGCAGTCAGGAGCTCTATGCCCATCCGCTGCACCCCTATACCCAGGCGCTGATTTCCGCCGCGCCCATCCCCAACCCCACGGTGGACCGGATGCGCAAGCGGATCCTGCTCACCGGCGAGGTGCCCAGCCCCCTGGACCCGCCCAAGGGCTGCAATTTCTGCACCCGGTGTCCCTACGCGGACGATCGCTGCCGGGAGGAGGAACCGGAATTTATCAATGTCGGCACCGGCACGGCCCCCCATTTTGTGGCCTGCCACAGGGTGACCGGAAAGTGAGGGGAAGCAAATGGGAAAATATATTGTCAAGCGCATACTGCTGCTGATCCCCTCCATCCTGGTGGTCAGCATCATCACCTTCGCACTGATGCGGATGATCCCCGGCTCTGCCGTAGACGTTATCCAGGCCAAGTATTCCGGCATGGGCATCACCATGGAGGCCGACGAGATCCGCGCCCAGCTCGGGCTGGACAAGCCCGCCATCCAGCAGTTTTTCGTCTGGCTGGGGGATCTGTGCCGGGGCGATCTGGGGGACTCCCTGTTTGAGCAGCAGTCGGTGGCCTCCATCATCGCCAAAAAGCTGCCCATCTCCCTGGAGCTGGCCATACTCACCTTGATCTTCACCAATATCATCTCCATACCGCTGGGCGTGCTGACGGCCGCCCATCAGGACTCCATCGGCGACTACACCCTGCGGGTCACCGCCATCATCCTGATGGCGGTGCCGGTATTCTGGCTGGGCACCCTGGTGCTGATCTACCCGGCCAAGTGGTGGGGGTACGCGCCGCCCATCACCTATACGGGATTTTTCACCGCGCCCCTCAAGAACATGCAGATGTTCCTGGTGCCCGCCCTGCTGGGGGCGGTGACTCAGTGCGGCATGCAGATGCGCATGGTGCGCACCAGCGTGCTGGACGTCATGCGCCAGGACTATGTGCGCACCGCCTGGTCCAAGGGCATCAATGAAAACCAGGTGCTTTTCGGCCACGCCTTCCGCAACGCCCTGATCCCGGTGATCACCCTGGTGGGCGGCTCCATCGGCGGCCTGATCGGCGGCTCGGTGATCCTGGAGAACATGTTCAATATCCCGGGCCTGGGGGCGGAACTGGTAGAGGCGCTGAATACCTATGACTATCCGGTGATCCAGGGCTGCGTGCTCATCCTGTCCATCATCGTGATGGTGGTCAACCTGATCGTGGACGTGGCCTATAAGTGGTGCGATCCCCGGGTCAACCTGGAATAAGGGGGTGCAGGAAATGTCAAGATCCAAGAAAACGGCCGGGTCGGGCCGCTCCAACCTGCTGGTGGACCTGTTCCGCAAGAAGCCGCTGGGAGGCGTCGGCCTGATCATCATGATCCTGTTCTTGCTGGTGGCCATCTTCGCCGATGTGATCGCCCCCTATCCCATGCAGAACGGCACCATGCAGATGGATTTCACCGCCATGCTCTCCGGTCCCTCCGCCGCCCATCCCCTGGGCACCGACAGCCTGGGCGTGGACGTGCTGAGCTACCTGATCTACGGCGCCCGGACCTCGGTGGTGCTGGGCATCGTGTGCACCATCCTGTGCACCATTATCTCCGTGGCCATCGGCGTGTCCTCGGCGGTGATCGGCGGCTGGTATGACCTGATCGTCCAGCGGCTGGTGGACGGCTTCCAGTGCATCCCATCGCTGCTGATCATGCTGATGATGATGGCCGTCATGGGCAAGGGCATGCCCCAGCTCATCGTGGCCCTGTCGGTGCCCGCCGGCATCGGCGGCGCCCGGATCATCCGCTCCGCCGCCTTCTCCGTCAAGGACTCGGGCTATGTCAAGATGTCCAAACTGCTGGGCACCAAGACCCTCTGGCGGGCGGTCAAGCATGTGATCCCCAACACCATGCCCCTGATCATCGTCAATATGGCCGGCAACCTGTCCGGCGTGGTCATGCAGGAGGCCTCCCTGAATTTCCTGGGCTATGGCGTCAAGATCGGCACCCCCTCCTGGGGCTATATGATCACCAACCAGGGCCGGGCCAATATGTACACCGCCCCCTGGCTGAGCCTGTACCCCGGATTGTGCATTATGATCCTGGTGTTCGGCGCCAACATGTTTGGCGACGCCATCCGGGACCTGCTGGACCCCCGGCTCCAGGGGGGCGTGGGCAGCTACAACACCAAGAAGATCCAGAAGATCGCCGCGAAGATGCTGGCCCGGCAGGAGCGGCAGGCCCGCAAGGGCGGGTCCCCCGCCTGACGGCGCCAGAAGAGAACCCCCGACCCCGCCCCGGCGCGATGCGCCGGGGCGGGGATTTTGTGCTTGTGTACAAAAGCTCTTGTCAAAAAAGCGGTTTTTTCCTATAATAATGACGACTCGAGCAGTTTTTCGCGGCCGTGAAGCGGAAGGCCGCGGTGCCGGGCAGAGCGGGCCCTTGGGGGCCTGCGGGAGAGAGGGAGACGTTGCAAGTGGAACTGGAACTGACGCTGTCACAGGTTCAGAGCCTGTCGCCCCAGGTGATCCAGAGCCTGGAGGTGCTTCAGATGAATACGCTGGAGCTGGTGGACTATGTGCGGGAGCTGGCGCTGGAGAACCCGGTTATAGAGCTGGCCCCGCCGGAGGCGCCGCCCGCCCCGGAGCCCAGCCGCGCCGCCCAGCAGATGGAGTGGCTGGAGAGCACGGACCGGCAGAATCTCTGGTACAGCCGGCAGGACGCCGGCCGGGAGGAGCGCCGGGAGGAGACCTATGGCGTGTCGCCGGACGGGCCGGTGTCCCTGGCGGAGTATGTGCGCAGCCAGCTGCCGGTCCAGCGGGGAGCCATGGCCCGGGCGGTGGCGTTTCTGACCAACTGCCTGGACCAGAACGGCTGGATCCCGGAGGGGCTGGAGCAGCTGTCCCGGGAGAGCAGCCTGCCGCTGCCCGTGCTGGAGCGGGCCCTGGCCCAGATCCAGAGCGTGGAGCCCTGGGGGGTGGGGGCCAGGAATCTGCAGGAGTGCCTGCTGGTCCAGCTCCAGCACCGCCGGGACGCCGACGAGCTGACGGCGGAGATCGTGCGCCACTATCTGCCGGAGCTGGCCAAGAGCCACTATAACGGCATCGCCAAGGCTCTGCGCACCACCCAGGCCCAGGTGCGCCGGGCGGCGGACCAGATCAGGAGCCTGAACCCCAGGCCGGGCAACGGCTTCGCCGCCACCGAGCCCACCGGCTACATCGTCCCCGATCTGGTGGCGGTGCCGGAGCAGGACGGCGTCTCCCTGCGCCTGAGCGAGGGGATCCTGCCCCGGCTGAACATCAGCGGGTATTATCTGGAGATGCGGAAGAACAGCGGAGACCAGGCGCTGAACGATTACCTGGACCAGAAGGTGCAGCAGGCCTGCTGGGTGCTCTCCGCCATCACCCAGCGGCAGGAGACCGTGCTGAAGTGCATGGAGGCCATCGTCGCCCTCCAGCCCGGCTATTTCTCCCCCCGCCGGGGTGCGCTGTGTCCCATGACCCTCTCGGACGTGGCGGCCCGGGTGGGGGTCCACGAGTCCACGGTGAGCCGGGCCATCCGGGGCAAGTACCTCCAGTGTCCCGACGGGGTGCTGCCCCTGTCCTTCTTCTTCTCCCGGTCCGCGTTCCAGTCCGGGGAGGAGGGGGCAGTCTCCGCGGTGGAGGCCAGGCGGAGGCTCCGGGAGCTGCTGATGGAGGAGGATCAGGCCCGGCCCTGGTCGGACCAGCGGCTCAGCGAGCTGATGGGGGAGCGGGGCTGTCCCATCTCCCGGCGCACCGTGGCAAAATACCGCAGCGAGCTGGGCTATCCCCCGGCCACCGGGCGCAAGAGGAGCTGAGAGCGATGTCCGAGTACAAAATACCTGACGTCATCCGGGGGCACAACCGGATCCTGAACCACATCGCCCCCTTCCAGGTGGAGGGGGACGCGGAGACGGTGCTTCGGGAGTATGAGTCCATCATCCAGATCCAGCGGATGAAGCTGGAGGAGGAGCACGACCAGCAGATGCGCAAGCGGACCTCCACCAAGGAGCGCAGCCTGGTGGGAGAGAGCTACGACATCCGCCGGATCCGCCAGCTGTGCGACCGGATGGAGCGCTCCGACGCCTCGGTCATCATCACTGCCGAGACGGGCTGCGGCAAGGAGCTGGTGGCCCAGGAGATCCAGCGGTGCTCCAAGCGCTGGGACAAGCCCTTCATCAAGGTCAACTGCTCCGCCTTTCCCGAGACGCTGTTTGAATCGGAGATCTTCGGCTACGAGGCCGGCGCCTTCACCGGCGCCCTGAAGGGGGGCAAGAAGGGGCTGCTGGAGGCGGCGGATACCGGGACCATCTTCTTTGACGAGATCGGCGAGCTGCCCATGAGCATGCAGGCAAAGCTGCTGCGGGCCCTCCAGGAGCGGGAGATCATCCGGGTGGGGGGCACCCAGGCCATCCCCATCGACGTGCGGATCATCGCCGCCACCAACCGCCCCCTGCGGGATATGGTGAATGAGCACACCTTCCGGGCCGACCTGTTTTTCCGGCTCAACGTGATGCCCATCACCATCAGCCCCCTGCGGGAGCGCAAGGAGGACATCCAGCTGCTGGCCAACCACTTCCTGGCCAAGTACAGCCGGATCTACAACACCCCCAAGTCTCTGACCGACAGCGCGCTGGAGGCGCTGATGGCCTATCCCTGGCCGGGCAACGTCCGGGAGCTGGAGAACATCATGGAGCGCCTGGTGGCCTGGGGCACCAGCGAGCACCTGGAGCGGGCGGACATCGAGTCGGTCATGGTTTTTGAGTCGGACAATCCCCTGGACTGGTACGACCCGGAGGTGACGCCTCTGGCGGAGAAGCTGGCCGCGGTGGAACGCCACGAGATCATGGTGGCCCTCCAGCTGGAGGGGACCACCCGGAAGGCCGCCAAGCGGCTGGGGATCACCCAGCCCACCCTGGTGCGGCGGATGAAGGAATACCAGCTCTATATGGATCCCACCACCTTCTGAATGATCCAAATATGGATCATTGCCTCCCGGGGCCGCCGGGCGGAGGGGCTCCGACGGAGGGCCGCCCCGGGGGCGGACGCACCACATCCTCGAAAAAATCCCGCTTCTGCCGGGATAGAGGCCGAGGATGTGGTGTTTTTTTGCGCTGTTTTTGGGCGTGAGGGCGCTTGGTTTGAAATTGGCACGGATTTTGCATTTATTTCATATCAAACAGATCAGAGGGGAGAGACAGGGGCTATGGTGGTTTGGCTGATCCGGGGGTTCTTTCTGCTGCTGGCCGCCGGGGTGCTGGCCTGGCTGGCGGACGCGCTGTATCAGCGCACCCGGCCGGTGCGGCAGCTGGAGGCGGCGGTGGAGCGGAAGTGGTGGACCGCCTTTCCCAGGACCGTGGTCTGGGTGCGGCGGGACCGCCGGGACTGTCAGATCGCCTTCCGGCTGCCCGAGGGGGAGGAGCTGATCCTCCCCGTGCCCGAGGACGTCTATGACGCCCTGGAGAAGGGGGAGTCGGGGGTGCTGACCTGCCAGGGCAGCCGGTTCCGGCGCTTTCTCCGCCCGGACGGCACAGAGGTCTGCCACACCCCCCTGGCCAGGCCCGACGGCGGGAGCTGAGCGGCGATCCCCCCGCGTCATCGCGGAAAAACAAGGATGAGGTGAAAGGAATGTTCAAGATCGGAGACAACTGCGTCGCGTGCCACAACTGCGCCATGGAGTGTCCCAGACAGGCCATCCACTATGTGGGCCTGAAGTACGAGATCGATCAGGATCAGTGCATCGAGTGCGGCCTGTGCGCCAAGGTGTGCCACATCAGCAACATCACCGATGTGGACCGGCCCGAGGTCCCTGTGCCCCACGACCCCGTGGAGCTGGAGTGCGACGTGCTGGTATGCGGCGGCGGCACCGGCCTGGTGGCGGCGGTCCGGGCGGCCCAGGCCGGGAAAAAGGTGATCGTGCTGGAGGCGGCCAAAAAGCTGGGGGGCAATACCGACTATGCCCACGGCTATTTCCCCGTCCACTGTGTGCTCCACCGCAGGCACGGCCTGCCCGACTGCTCGGAGGAGGCCGTGGAGTTCTACTACAGCCTGGGGGAGGGCAAGGTGGACAAGGAGCTGATCCGCACCGCTGTCTACGGCTGCAGCCAGTACTTCGACTGGCTGGTGGAGAACTGCCCGGAGAGCGCCGACGAGGTGCTCTTTGAGCCCCTGCCCAAGCCGGAGCACCGGGGGGTGTCCTACTCCAACGCCTGGTTTGAGTTTATCACCCGGCGCTGGGACAACCTGCTCTGCCGGGACAACGCCATCGGCCCGGGCTGGGGGGGCACCCACACCAAGATGAAGATGCTCAAGCTCATCGAGGAGCAGTCCCTGGATGTGACCATCTATCTGGAGACCCGGGCCCGGCACCTGCTGATGGACGACGCCGGGGCGGTCTGCGGCGTGGCGGCCTCAGACCCAGGCGGCGAGGTGCGGGTCAGGGCCAAGGCGGTGGTGCTCTCCACCGGCGGCTTTGGCCGCAGCGACGAGAAAATGGAGCGCTACTGCCCCCAGCTGAACTTCTTCTCCGGCAAGACCCCGGTGATGCGCTTCTCGGTGCCCACCGACCGGGGGGATGCCATCGACATGCTCCAGGAGCTGGGGGTGGAGCCCGACCCGGAGAAGATGTTCTGCTCCATGTGGGGGCCCGCCCACCACCCCTTCAGCTGGGTGGTGATGCAGGCCGCCGGCGGATTTGACACGGTGCAGGTCAACGCCGAGGGCCGGCGGTGGATCGCCGAGCAGCGGCTGGTGCTGGATCAGTCCACCCGGCTGGATATCCGCAAGCAGCCCCGGGAGATCTCCTGGACCATCATGACCCAGGAGATGATCGACCGCAATGTGGAGGAGTGGAGACAGCGCTCCCCCCACGACGCCTGGAAGTTTGAGTACGTCCAGTACGACCTGGACGACGAGCAGACCTTCCCCGCCGACTCGGTCACCGGCGCCCCGGTGCGCAAGGCGGACACCCTGGAGGAGCTGGCGGAGCAGATCCAGGTGCCGGTGGACGTCTTTATGGACACCATGAACCGGTATAACCAGTACTGCCGCCAGGGGAAGGACGAGGAGTTCGGCAAGCCCGCCGAGTTTTTGGCCCCCATCGAGAAGGGCCCCTTCTACGCCATCTATGGCCAGTGCTTCTCGGAGGCGGCCATGGGCGGCCTGCGGGTCACCCCCAAGTGCCAGGTCACCCGGGAGGACGGCACCGTGATCCCCGGCCTGTACGGCACCGGCGACGCCACCTCCGCCATGCACCGCAAGGACGGCCTGGCCCCGGTGGGCGAGCTGACCTGGGCGGTGGCCTCCACCTATGTGGCCGGCGGCGAGGCCGCGGCCTATGTGGACGCCCTGGCTTGAGAGAGGAGGTTGGAAACAATGGCGAAGTATAACGTTTTTATCTATACCCCGGTGGAGGACCCCAACCTGGAGATGACCCGGACCCGGCCTGAGACCGCCGCCGTGTCCGACCGGCTGGACGCCTTCCGGGAGATTGAGCGGACCTATACCCCACGGCAGGCCGCCCAGGAGGCGGCGCGCTGCCTGAACTGTCCCACCCACTGGTGCCAGAAGAAGTGCCCCATCGGCATGGACGTGCCCGGCTTCATCGCCAAGATCCGGGAGGGGGACATCGAGGGGGCCTACGGGATCATCCGCACCTATTCCACCCTGCCGGAGATCTGCTCCCGGGTGTGCCCCCAGTACAAGCAGTGCCAGAGCGAGTGCACCCGCTCCCTCCGGGGGGAGGCGGTGGCCATCGGCCGGCTGGAGCGGTATGCGGTGGAGCAGTATCACCGGACCCACCCCGCCCCGGAGGCCGCTCCCGGGCCGGACGCCAGACGGGTGGCGGTGGTGGGCTCCGGCCCCTCCGGACTGACCGTGGCCGCCGAGCTGGCGGAGCGGGGCTTTGCCGTCACCGTCTACGAGCGCCGCGCCCGGTTCGGCGGCCTGCTCGAGTACGGCATCCCCGCCATGAAGCTGGACAAGGATGTGGTGGCCGGCGTGGTGGAGCGGCTGCGGCGGAAGGGGGTCCAATTCGTGGCCAACGCCGCCGTGGGCGAGGCCGTCTCCGCCCGGGAACTGCGGGAGCGGTTTGACGCGGTGGTGCTCTGCACCGGCGCCGGGGTGGCCCGGCCTCTGGCGGTGGAGGGGGCGGCGGAGCTCCCCGGCGTCCACAACGCCGTGGACTACCTGACCGCCTGCTATGACGCCGCACGAAGCGGCGGCGATGCGGCCATCACCGCCCGGGACAAGCATGTGGTGGTGCTGGGGGGCGGGGACACCGGCAACGACTGCGTGGGCGCCGCCCTGCGCCAGGGCTGCGCCTCCCTGGTCCAGGTGGAGCTGATGCCCAAGGACCCGGTGGCCCCGGTCCAGATCAGCTATACCCTGCCCGCCCATCAGGACATTCCCCTGAACACCAGCCAGGAGGAGGCCCGGGCCGTCCTGGGCCGGGACCCCCATATCTACCAGGCGACCATTCAGTCCGTCCAGACCGGAGCGGACGGGGCGCTGGAGTCGGTCACCCTGGTCCGCGTGGAGCCGGTGCGCCGACAGGGGACCCGCCGCTTCACCATGGAGCCGGTGCCCGGTACCGAGGAGACCATCCCCTGCCAGCTGCTCATCAACGCCACCGGCTTTGTGGGGGCGGAGCCCGCCCTGGCAGCCGCCTTCGGGGCGGATCTGACCGGGAGAGGCAACCTGGCTGCCGACGGCCAGGGCTTTGCCACCAACGTGCCCGGGGTGTTCGCCTGCGGCGACTGCCGCAGCGGCCAGTCCCTGGTGGTCAGGGCCATGGCCGAGGGCCGGGCCTGCGCCCAGGCCGTGGCGGACGCGCTGGCCTGAAGGCGGCCGGCGCCTGTGACGGACGGAATATGGAAATACAGCGGCTCCGCCGGCGATTGCCGGCGGAGCCGC
>CAZAIF010000017.1:0-21864 GCA_964485125.1 uncultured Oscillospiraceae bacterium
GTATTATAGAACACCGCCTGTTTTTCAAGGGGCGTGTCCCGCTGCTTCTTGTCCCGGATGGAGTTGGTGTGCTGCTTTGGCTTGATCTCGTGTAGACGCTATCTGCGGTCCGATCTGAATGGAGGAACGAAAATTTTTCGGGGAAGCGCCCATCCGGCGGTGAAAGACCTCCACATAATAGCTGGGGCTGCTGAAACCGCAGAGACTGGCAATTTCCGTGATAGTAAGATCGGTGCTGAGAAGCAAGGTCAGGCTTTTCTGAATCCGAAAAGCCTGGGTGAAGTTCATGGGACTTTGCTGGAGCACCTGTTTAAAAAGCGCGCAGCACTTACTTCGGCACATAGCGCCTGCTGTGGCGATGTCATCCAGACTGATGTGTTCAGCATAGTGATCCTGAATGAAGGTCAGCATGTCCTGAAGGGCTAGAATATGCGTGGCAGCCTCGTTGCTGATCTGTGTGCGGATTACATTGCGCTCGCTCATAATGTGTAAGATGGAGTAGAGCAGAGCATGGGTCTGAAGCTCAAAATTCACGGTTTGGCGGAGATTCATGTCGATCAGGGCATCCAGCTTATCCAGCAACTCCGCCTGCCAAGGGATAGACGGGCCAAAGAAATAGGAGTCCCGCCCCGCGTCAGATATCAAGGGATTCAAATATTTTTGGCGGATTGTTGAATTTTGAATAAAATTCGGATGAAATTGCAGGACGGCGTAAATAAAGTCGCTGCCCTCTGGAGAATAGCCGTAATGCAGGCGGTTGGAGTTGACAAAAAGGCCGTCTCCGGCTTTCATGGGGATTTTTTGCTCATTGACGTGGTAGACAGCTTGTCCTTTTTTTATATAAATGAACTCAATTTCACTATGCCAGTGGGTGGGAACGGCGTGATTCAGATATTCATACAGATTCCCCTCGTATGCACGGACTGTGAAGAAGGGATTTTGATAGGAAATACATTCCAGCAGGTTTTCCTGAAGCATCAATTGATACAAGAAGATCCCTCCGATCTTGCAAAAATGGAAGATTGTTATATTATTGTAGCATATTTTGATAGAAGTTTGAATAAGGAAACGATATAATATTTACATAGCAGCCGATTGGAAATACGGAAGACTTACATGAAGCCAGGGGTGGTCAGGATGAAGCCGATATGCTTTGAGGCGTGCTGCGGTTCTGCCGCAGACGCCATTGCGGCCTGGAAAGGAGGGGCGCAGCGGGTGGAGTTGAACTCCGACCTGTTCCATGGCGGGCTGACGCCCTCGGTCGGTGAACTGCGCACCGTCAAGCGCCATGCGCCGGAGCTCAAGGTCATGTGCATGGTTCGCCCGCGCGAAGGTGGATTCTGTTATACGCCCGTGGAGTTTGAGACGATGCTGGAAGACGCCCGCGTTCTGCTGGATAATGGTGCGGACGGCATTGTGTTTGGCATTCTCCATGAGGATGCCACTGTGGATGTGGAGCGTTGCAAAAAGATGCTGGAAGTAATCGGATCTCGGGAATCCGTTTTCCACCGCGCCATTGACGTGGTACCTGATGTGATGGAAGCACTGGAGCAGCTAATTGCGTTAGGGTTTACCCGGGTGCTGACAAGCGGACAGAAGCCTACCGTCCCTGAGGGGATTATGACCATCAAGGCCATGATCCAGCGGGCGGCCGGCCGGATTCAGATATTGCCTGGCGCCGGCATCACGCCGGAGAATGCTGCCTGGGTTCGGGAGATTACCGGTACAAACACCATGCATGCGGCGATACATCGCATCGCATACGACCATAGCACCGCTGGCAACCCCGCTATTTATTATGGCGGCGCGGTATATCCGCCGGAGGATCGTTATTCTCTCATCTGTGCTGAGGATATCGCGGGCTTTATCCGGCAAGCGAACAGCTGAAAGCGGGCCGGTGGCGGGCGCAGGCTTGCTCCGGATGCCGCAGGAGCGTTTTATGTACGTTGATATTTTAACTATACGATGAGGACAATGAGGTCCGTCCCCCTTTGTCGCACAAGGGATGAACTGAATATATTTGTGGCAACAAGAGGGTTGATATTCATCATCCTCTTTTTTGCTTTTCCCGGCTCAAAACTAGAACTGAGAAGAAAGGTAGGAACAAAAAATGAAAAAGCTTCCCAGAATGCTGGCTATGCTGCTGTCTTTAGCTCTGGTTTTCTCATTGGCAGCCTGCGGCAGCGGCAATTCCAGCGATGAACTATCCGGCGAATCGTCGTCCAGTGAAACCTCCAGCGGCAACATCCAGGACGCAACTGAGGTTTCCGCTGCGACGGACAATGACCTTGTCATCGCGATCGAGGGCTCGGTCAGCTCCCTGGATCCTCACAACATCAGTGACACCAATGCCATCTCCGCTACCCGCGGTATGTATGAGACCCTGGTTACCTTCAACGATGATATGGAGTTTATCAGCCTTCTGGCCACCGATTGGACCATTTCTGACGACGGCCTGGTCTACACCTTCACCTTACAGGAAGGCGTGACGTTCCATGATGGCACCGCTTTTAACGCGGATGCGGTTGTCGCCAACTTCGACCGCATCTACAATGCGGATAATGGCCTGACGGCGTACAACACATGGACCAAGGCACTGGATGACGGCTCCCGCATGAACCGTCTGGCTTCCTACACTGCGCTGGATGAGTACACCGTTGAGTTCGTCCTGGCAGAGGGTTGGTCTTCCTTCCTGAACAGACTGGCTATGGTTCAGATTATCTGCCCTAATTGCATTGATGAGTACGGCAACGATATTATGTATCACCCCTGCGGCACCGGCCCCTACGTCTATTCCGAATGGGTGGAGGGAGACCACACCACCATGCTCCGCAACGATGATTACTGGGGTGAGCTGCCGGGTGTTGACTCCGTGACCATCCAGGAGGTTCCTGAGGCGGGTACCCGCACTGCTATGCTGCAGACGGGCGAGGCTGATTTCGTATATCCCATGACCTCTGACCAGATTGCGGCTGTCTCCGGCGATTCCACCATCACCATTGCGGCGTCCCAGTCCAACATTATGCGTTATGTAACGCTGAATTGCAATTTGGACGTCCTGTCCGATGTCCGTGTCCGCCAGGCCATTAACTACGCGGTCGATAAGGATGCATACATCGAGGTCATGTACTCCGGCTATGCGACTGAGGCCACCTCGGTATTCCCTGAAATCATTTCCTATTACGCTGAGCAGACCCCCTATGATTATGACCTGGAGAAGGCTCAGGCCCTGATGGAGGAGGCCGGCTATGCGGATGGCTTTGACCTGACGATTTGGTGTGATAACACCACGCAGGAGATCAAGGGCGCAACCTTTATCCAGCAGCAGCTGTCCCAGATCAACATCAACGTGACCGTCGTTCCCTATGATGCGGGCACTATGGATGCCGATATCTATGTTGAGGAAGAGGAGGCCACCATCCAGATGTGGTACGTCAACTGGTCCGCCTCCGCGTTTGATGCGGACTCCTCTGTCCGTGCCCTGCTGTACAGTGGGTCCATTCCGCCCACCAGCGCCAACACCGCTTACTTCAGGAACAGCGAGTTCGACACTCTGCTGGACGAGGCCCTGGCTATTGCGGATCCTGATACGCTGACTGACCTGTATGCACAGGCTCAGGCAATTGCCTGGGAGGAGTGCCCCTGGATTTTCCTGGCAGTGGATCAGATTCTCACCGGTTATCAGTCCTATGTCTCCGGCGTTAGCGTGGCTCCTGATGGACGCATCATTTACAACACCGCTTCCATCTATCAATAAGATTCTTTTCGGACATTCACCAAAAGATCTGATATGAAACAACTGCCATTCTGTGCCAGCGGGAGCAGAATGGCAGTTGCATATCAAAATAGAGAGAGGAGCCTGGACTATGGGCAGATATGCCGTCAAACGAATATTAAGTGCAATTCCACTGCTTTTAGCGATTTCATTTCTGGTGTTCATGTTCATTCACCTGATTCCCGGCGATGCGGCCCGGCTGGCGGCCGGCAAGGAGGCGACCAGTGCGGAGGTAGAGCTTGTGAGGGTACAGCTGGGCCTGGACAAGCCCCTTCCTCAGCAGTATCTGCTTTATATGAAAGGGCTCTTGACGGGGGATCTGGGCAATTCCATTTACAATGGGGCGACCGTTTGGAATACGCTGGCGATCCGTTTTCCTGCCACCATTAAGCTGACCATCTGCGCCATGATTTGGTCTACCATTATCGGTGTGTCCATCGGCATTATATCCGCCGTGAACCGCGGGAAGATTCTGGACTATGTGGGCATGATTGTCGCCATTTCGGGCATTTCGGTGCCGCAGTTCTGGCTGGGACTGATGCTCATTCAGCTTTTTTCCGTCAAGCTGGGGTGGTTGCCCGTCAGCGGCCTGAGTACTCCGGCCGGATACATCCTGCCGTCGTTTACCATGGGGTGTGGAATCATGGCGATTCTGGCGCGATTTACCCGCTCTTCCATGCTGGAAACCCTAAAGGAGGACTATGTCCGTACAGCCCGGGCGAAGGGACTGGGCGAGTTCTTTGTCATGCTTCGCCATGCTTTTAAAAATTCCCTGATTCAGGTTGTTACCGTCGCGGGACTGCAGATTGGCGGTCTGCTCACCGGTTCCGTTATGGTGGAAACCATCTTCTCCATAAACGGCCTGGGACGTCTGTTGGTGACATCCATTGGCAATCGGGATTATAAGGTTGTGCAGGCGCTGCTGATGTTTTTTTCTATTGAATATATTGTGGTCAACCTAATTGTGGACCTGCTTTATGGCGTACTGAACCCAAAGGTACGCTACGATTAAGGGGGGGAGAGTATGGTTGAAGAGACTGGTAAAATCATAAACGGGAGCAATGAAAACGAGGAATTCACTTCTGAGGAAGTGTTGCCGAAGGCACAATCCCGCATGAAGGGATATGTTAAGAAATTCCTAAAGCGCAAGACCGCCGTTGCATCCCTGGTATTTATCCTGCTGCTGATTATCGTGGCGATTATCGCCCCCTGGATCGCTCCCTATGATCCTGCTGAGCCGGATTATTATGCTTTGCTTACCGGCCCATCCTCCGCCCATTTGTTCGGTACGGACGAGTTCGGGCGCGACGTACTCAGCCGGCTCCTGGTCGGCACCCGGTTGTCCCTGGCCTGCGCCCTGTCCGCTGTCGTCATCGGTACGGCGTTGGGTACCATACTGGGCCTTTGGGCAGGCTATTATGGCGGCTGGGTAGAGACGCTGGTCATGCGTGGAAGTGATATGCTGTTCGCCTTTCCTGACATTCTGCTGGCCATTGCAATCGTGGCAATTCTTGGCTCCGGTACCGCAAACGTCATCATTGCCGTGGCCGTTTTCACAATCCCCTCCTTTGCCCGGATTATGCGAAGCGCCACTCTCTCGGTGAAGAACATGCTGTATGTGGAGGTGGCCAGATCCCTGGGCTGTGATGACCGCCGTATCCTCTGGGTGCACATTTTTCCCGGAACCATTCAGTCCATGATCGTCAACTTCACCATGCGAATCGGCACTGCGATTCTGGCAGCGGCCTCCCTGAGTTTCTTGGGCTTTGGCGCGGACGTGACCGTCCCGGAATGGGGTGCCATGCTGTCTACGGCCCGCAATTACATCACCACCGCACCGCATCTGGTGTTTTTCCCCGGTATTATGATATTCCTGACGGTTCTGGCGTTCAATCTGCTGGGCGACGGCCTGCGGGATACGCTGGATCCGAAGCTGAAATGAGGGGGGGGGGAACATTGTGGAAGAAAAGATTTTAGAGATTAAAGGGCTTTGTACGGAGTTTAAGACCGGAAAGACGACTGCGGTCACTGCGGTAAACAATGTCTCTTTCTTCATTGATAAGGGCGAGATTTTGGGGCTTGTAGGGGAGTCCGGCTGCGGCAAGTCGGTGACATCCCTTTCCATTATGGGCCTGTTCATTGATACGCCGGGGCGCATTGCGGCGGGTCAGGTGCTCTTTGACAATAAGGATTTGGTACAGTGCTCCGAGCGGGAGCTGCGGGCCATTCGCGGCAAGCGCATTGCTATGATTTTTCAAAATCCCATGAGTTCCTTGAATCCCTGTATGCGCGTGGATAAACAGCTGATGGAGGCGATTTTGCTCCACAATAAGCTCAGCAAGACTGAGGCAAGAAAAGTGGCCTTTAATGTGCTCCAGTCTGTGGGGATTCCAGACCCGGAAAACACTCTGCGCAGCTTTCCGCATCAGCTCTCCGGCGGCATGAGCCAGAGGGTTATGATCGCGATGGCCCTGTCCTGCGAACCGGAACTGATGATTGCCGATGAGCCAACCACCGCTCTGGACGTGACAATCCAGGCCCAGATCTTGGAGCTGATGCGGGAGATCCAGCAGAAAAAGAATACCAGCATTCTGCTGATTACCCATGATTTGGGTGTTGTGGCGGAGATGTGCTCCCGGGTGATCGTTATGTACGCCGGCCGTATTGTGGAAGAAGCGCCGGTGAAGGATCTGTTTGCGTCGCCCATTCATCCCTACACCAAGGGTCTGATCGCCTCTGTGCCTAAGATTGGCAGCAATGTGACCAGGCTGCCGTCCATTCCCGGCAATGTGCCAGATCTGGCTGTTATGCCAGAGGGCTGTAAGTTTGCGCCCCGCTGCAGGTATGCACAGGATATTTGCAGAAGCAAAGAGCCTGAGCTGGAGCCGGTTCCCGGCTGCCAGGGCAGAAAGTGTCGCTGCCATCTATTTAAGACGCTCGAAAAGGAGGGCGATGGAACATGAGCGAACCTTTGGTTTCGGTTAAACATGCCGTGAAAACCTTCCAGGCAAGCAAGGGTCTGGGCGGTAAGAAGAAGGTTATCCACGCCGTCAACGATGTCTCTTTTGACATCTATCCCGGTGAGACCTTCTCTCTTGTGGGAGAGTCCGGGTGCGGCAAGTCCACCACCGGACGTCTGGTCAACCGCCTACTGACGCCCGACAGCGGAGAAGTTTGGTTTGACGGCAGGGATATTTCCAAGCTGGAGGAAAAGGAGATGCGCCCGCTCCGGAAGGATGTCCAGATGATTTTCCAGGATCCCTATGGCTCTCTGAATCCCCGGATTAAGATTCAGGATCTGATCGGAGAGCCGCTGCTGATCCACACTAAGCTCAGCGCAGGCGAACGGCTGAAAAAGGTTCAAGAGCTCATGGAGATCGTGGGACTGAATAAGCTTCACGGCGAGCGTTATCCCCATGAGTTTTCCGGTGGCCAGCTGCAGCGCGTGGGGATTGCCCGGGCTTTGACTGTAAATCCCCGTCTGATCATCGCTGACGAGCCGGTTTCTGCGCTGGATGTGTCCATTCAGGCCCAGGTGCTGAATCTGATGCAGCGGCTTCGGGAGGAATTCAATCTGACTTATCTATTCATCTCCCACGACCTGAGTGTTGTGGAGATGATCTCCAACCGCGTCGGCGTTATGTATCTGGGTACAATCGTAGAGATTGCGGACAAGCATGACCTGTATCAAAAGCCGCTGCACCCCTATACGCAGGCCCTGCTTTCTGCGGTCCCCGTTGCTGATCCCATGGTGAAAAAGGAGCGTATTATTCTGAAGGGAGATCTGCCCAGTCCGTCCAATCCGCCCAGCGGTTGCCTGTTCCACACCCGCTGCCCATATTGTACGGAACAGTGCCAAAAAGAGAAGCCGCAGTTTCGGGACTTTGGCAACAAGCATCAGGTGAAGTGTCACCATGCAGAGAACTTCCGGTAGTCGCTCTGCAGCATAATCGAAAGCCGCCATCCGCTATCAAAACGGCAAAGATAGGGTAAGCAAAATCGGCTCTTTTTTCAATATGCGGCGGCATTCGGAAAGGAAAATCCGGACGGGAAATGATGCCCTGTGCGATTCAAAGGGGAGACAGATTATGATAGAATTTGATCATGGGCAGGTCAGTCAGGTTCGGGTCCGCTATGAGTTTGGACGGGAGTATTTGAAAACCTGGCCATATCTGAATGAGGATCAGCCCGGGACTCTGGTGGTGGGCCTTGGGGAGCAGGCAGTCTGGGATCACATCCCCTGTAAGGAGGTCTTTGCCAAAACTGTTCAGGTGCTGATGCAGGCGGATGTTGCCAGCTGCACCTTGGAAGTGGATTTTTTACTGGAAAGCTTGGGCGTCCAGGGCCTGTTTGACCTGGCGGAGGGATGGTATGGCGGAAGCTATGCCTTTTCCAAATATAAGCACTGTGCAGGCAGGCGGATTCCCATGGCGTATCTCCGTGCGGAGAGACGGAGCGCAGAGGTGGATGCGGCATTGGCGCAGGGGAATGTCTTGGCCGGACGGATCCAGTTTGCCCGGGATTTGGTGAATGAACCTGCCAACCGGCTGACTCCGGCCCTGTTTGCAGAGCGCTGGCGGGAGACGGCCCGGGATCTCCCTGTGGAGGTGGAGGTGCTGGAGCCTTCCCGGCTAGCGGATCTGAACATGGCCGCCCTGCTGGCCGTGGGGGAGAGCAGTGCCAACCCCGCCCGTCTCATTGTCCTGCGCTATCGCGGCGCACCGGAGAGTCAGGAAATTTTGGGTTATATTGGTAAGGGCGTGACGGTGGACTCTGGCGGCTACTGCCTAAAACCGGCGAGCGGCATGCGCGGGATCAAGGGGGATATGGCGGGTGCGGCCGCAGCGGGCAGCGCCCTGCTGGCGCTGGCAGAAAATCGGGTCAGGGCCAATGTGACGGTGGTGATCCCTTCCTGTGAGAACCGCATTTCCAATGGAAGCTTGCTGCCCGGAGATGTTATCGAGTCCATGGCAGGGATGACCATAGAAGTGAGGAATACCGATGGAGAAGGCCGCCTGATCTTGGCGGATGCCATTACCTACGCCATTCGCCGGGAAGGAGTCACCAGGCTGGTGGATCTGGCAACCCTGACCGGGGCGGTCTGCGCCATGTTCGGATTCAGCTGCGCCGGAGCCGTCAGCAATGACGATCTATTCTATGAGGCCTTTTCCAAGGCCGCTGACGTGGCAGGGGAACGGTATTGGCGTTTGCCTACCTTTCCGGAGTATGAGAAGCTGGTGGACAGTACGATTGCGGATCTCAACAACCTGCCAGAAGGATGCGGCACCATTGCGGCGGCGCTGTTTCTGAAACGATTTGTGGAGGGGCGTCCCTGGATCCACCTGGATATCGCCGGAACAGCCTGGACGGTTCCACCGGTGTGGGCTTTCCAGGCGGAGGGGGCAACCGGGGCCTCTGTGACCACGCTCTATCAGCTGGCTAAGAGCATATTTAAAGGAGAATGAGCTGTGTATCGCTTTGATCGTGAAGCATATGAAGCCCGTATGAAGTGGTTTTTGGATGCCAGATTTGGTATGTTTATCCACTGGGGCTTGTATTCTATCCCCGCCAGAGGCGAGTGGGTGCGCAGTTACGAAGAGATCCCCAAAGAGGACTATATGCGTTACTTTGAGGAGTTTGATCCTAGAGACTACAATCCTAGGGCATGGGCCAAGCTGGCGAAGCAGGCTGGCATGCAATATATCGTGCTGACTGCCAAGCACCACGATGGCTTTTGCCTGTTTGACAGTCAGCTGACGGATTTTAAGTCCACAAATACCAAATGCGGCAGAGATTTTGTAAAAGAGTTTGTGGAGGCCGTTCGGGCGGAAGGACTGAAGGTGGGGCTGTATTTTTCTCTGCTGGATTGGTACCATGACGATTTCCCGCACTATGGGGATAGAAACCACCCCATGCGCAATCGTCCGGAGTACAGCAATGAGAACCGGGACTGGAACCGATATCTGGAATTTATGCACGGCCAGGTGCGGGAGCTCTGCTCCAACTATGGCAGACTGGATGTGCTCTGGTTTGATTTTTCATACGACGATATGAGAGGGGAAAAGTGGAAGGCCACGGAACTGATCAATATGGTGCGCTCGCTCCAACCCCAGGTCATCATTGACAACCGCCTGGAATGCAGCGGAGAGGGCTTTGGTTCCCTAGCAGAAGGGCATCCCACCCCCTATCATGGGGATTTCGTCAGCCCTGAGCAGATCATTCCCCCCTATGGCCTCAAAGATCCTGAGGGGAATCTGGTACATTGGGAGGCCTGCGTCACCATGAACCGGAACTGGGGCTATCACGCTACGGATCTGGACTTTAAGCCGGCGTCTATGCTGATCCATAAGCTGGTGGAATGTGTTTCCAAGGGAGGCAACCTGCTGCTGAATGTGGGCCCGGATGCCAATGGCGTGATTCCAGAGCAGTCAGTTCAAACTCTGGAGGAGATCGGGCGCTGGATGAAATATAACAGCGAAAGCATTTACGGCTGCGGTCCTGCCGGGCTGGACAAGCCGGACTGGGGGCGGATCACCCGCAGGGGCAATGTTCTCTATCTGCATATCTTTGAAAATACCATCGGCCCACTGCCCATGACCGGGGTGGAAAGGAGCAGACTGGATTCCATCCGTATGTTGGCTTCCGGCAGTGAGATCCCGGTGTCTGTCAGTTGGACCCACAGCGACTATCCGGAGCTGGTATTTGCCGATTTGGGATCCAGCCCGATCCTGCCTGATTCGGTAGATACGGTGCTGAAGGTTACGTTGAAGATGGAGGATTAAAGGGGTATTATGTTTTCCCAAGAAATCAGACGGTATGCAGCTCAGCGCTGCGGGGAGGCCCTGAAAGGGCTTCCCGCCGCAATGGCAGGGGAGCTTTCCGACCGAATCGCTGCGCAGTCCGGAGATTTGAGGACTGCGCTGGAATTCCTCTACGGGACTCTGCCATTCCGGGAGATCACTACGGTTCCCTTCGACCTGCTGAGGCGGGAGGCAGAGCAGGCCGTGCTCCATTGGCAGGAGGATCACTGGAAGCAGGAATTGCCTGAGGATCTGTTCGTACACTTTGTCCTGACCCCTCTGGTGAATGCTGAAAACGTGGAGGAGTGCAGGGAATTTTTCCGCACTCAGGTGTTTGACCGGGTGAAGGATCTGCCGTTGCGGCAGGCGGTTTTGGAAACCAACCTGTGGTGCTGTGAACAGGTGACCTATCAGGCGTCCAGCGATCGCGTGGAAAGCCCCATGACTGCTTACCGTTCCGGCAAGGGGCGCTGCGGGGAGGAGTCCGCCTTTGCGGTGACGGTGCTTCGCAGCCTGGGCATTCCCGCCCGGCAGATATATGCTCCTTTTTGGAGCCATTGTGACGATAACCACGCTTGGGTGGAGGTTTATGTGGATGGAGATTGGCACTTTCTGGGCGCCTGTGAGCCGGAGCCAGTGCTGGACCGGGGCTGGTTCCTCAGCGCCTCCTCTCGGGCGATCCTGATCCATACCAGAACTTTCTCTGATTTTATTCGGGAGGGTATGAAGGATGAGGTGCTGATAGAGTGCAGGGACGGCGTCTATTTCTACAACGAAACCCACCGCTATGCGCCCACCTGCCTTCAGAAATTTGTCATCCGGCGGGAGGACGGCACACCGGCGGCGGGCGCCGTCGTACGGCTGCAGGTGTTGAATATGGCGGCTTTTTCCACCGTCGCCATTCTGCGGGCAGATGAAACCGGGACGGCCTGCATCCGTTGCGGAAGGGGCACGCTCCATGGGGAGATTTCCGCCGGAGCGGAGTCTGCGGCGCTGGATTTTCTGACCGGGGAGAGGGAGTGCATTCAGATATCCTTGCAGCCCGGCAGAAGCAGCTATCAGGGGGATGTGGATTTCTATGCGCCGGAGGCGCACCCTCGGGTTGGGGAAAAGCTCACTGAAGCACAGATTTATGAGAACCGGTTGAAAATCCAGCGGGCCGGTGCGAAGCGTACCAGCCGGCTCTGCGGGTATTATCAGGATTACTGCCAGGAGCATCCCGGCTTGACGCAGGCACAGAAGAAGTACCTGGAGGCGGCCAAAGGCAATGTCCGGGAGATTGGCAGCTTTCTGCTGGAACAGTCGGTAGACCGGGCAGCGTGGGCGGAACGGCTGTTAGACACACTGGAAGAGAAGGATCTTCGGGATGCCACCGCTCAGGTGCTGAACGCCCATTTGGAGGGAGCTATAGAATTTTTGCCCCGATATCGGGGCAGAGAGGACGCCTTTGTCCAGGGGCAGCTGTCCCCCAGGATCGGGAGAGAGATGCTTCGCCCCTGGCGGCGACCGCTTCAGGCCGCCCTGACCGGGGAGGAGCGGGCGGCGTTTGCCGCCCGGCCGGTATTGGCGGCCGAAGCAATCCTGAAGGAGCCGAAGGACCGGGTCCTGACCTGGTACACGATTGTGGGCTTACCGGACGGCAGCCGGGATTCCCTGTTTGTCGCCTTGGAACGGGCTGTGGGTCAGTGCGCCAGACTGAATCCTTCCACGACTAAGGCGGAATATCTGTCCGAGGATGGCTGGCATCCGGCGTTCCCGGAGCCGACCGGGTTCGGTCGGGCATGGCTGATCTTAGAGGCTGTTGAGCATGCATGGAACTGCCATTCAGGCTGGAGCCTGAGCCGTTGGACCGGCGCCCGGTTTCAGACGCTGGATTATTCTGGTTTGTGCATCTTGGCCGGGGAGCGCAGGGAATTGGCGCTGGAGCCGGGAACTTACAGACTGGTGACCACGAACCGGCTGCCCAACGGAAACCAGCTGGCCCGTATTCAAGAGGTAACGCTGGAAAACGGCGCAGTGCAGCGCTGTGCGCTGGTACCGCGGCAGGCAAAAGCGGAGGAAATGCTGGAGCACAATCCGCTTCAGGATTTCAAATTGACCGGGGAGGACGGCGGCGTCCAGCGTGCAAGGGAGCTGTGCGGGAAGGGCCGCAGTGTCCTATTTGCGTTTTTGCAGGTAGGGGCAGAGCCCACGGAGCACTTCCTCAATGAGGTGCGGGAGCGCAAGGCTGCTTTGGAAGGAGTGGAGCTGGTTCTGATCCTCCGCAACAAGGGAGAGGAGCAAGATCCTACACTGAGACGTTTGATGGATTCCTATTCAGGGATTCAGCTGTATACCAATCCCTTTGAGGACGATTTGAGTATGATAGCCCGGAGTATGTTCCTGGACCCGGACTCCTTGCCTGTGGTGGTATTGGCCGATGAAACGTATACCGGCATTTATGGGTACTGCGGCTACACTGTGGGCGGGGTCGATCTGGCGTTGAAATTGGCTCAACTGGTGCAGGATAAGTAAAAAAGCTTCGCTGGGGAGGGGAGTACATGGAATATAAACGAGATCTGGATCGGTACTTTGAGGGGTTTCAGCAGCAGGAGATCATGACCCCAAGCGGGCGGAAAAAGTGGGTTCGGGTCTACCAGGGAGATTATTATTCCTTTGATATCCAAGGTCCAGAGCTGCACCAGATGCGCCGCACCATTGCAACCTATTTGTTGCTGACTACGGTGCTCTATGGTGTGCTTTGGGCGCTGCCCACCTGCTCCTCTTACAGTGTCCTGGTATGGGCGGTAATGGCGGTGACGGCGTTTCCCTTGATTTATTGCTGGCGGGGACTGTTTTCCTTCCTGACCGCCAAGGCTCCCTTCGTGGTTCGCTATACCCGCTTTTCCCTGCCAAGAATCAAGACTGGCGCTCAAGTCCTGCGGGTTTGCGCCCTGTGTCTATGTGGGGCAGATTTCATCTGCTTATTGCTCAACCGGGGAGAGGGGGTTTCCTCTCTCGGCACAGAGATTGCTTTTCCTGTGATTTGCGTCCTGATGTTTCTGTTGTGCGTCCAGCTGGTTCGGCTGGCTGGGTGTATTTCCTTTGTGAACTTAGGGAAAAATGCTGGAAGTGTCGTGGAATAAAATCCACAGCCTGCACTTGCGTACTTGTGAGCTATCTCCATTTGATAAACAGTATGATATCCTAACGAACAAGCGGGGTGCTTTATTAGATAGCGTCTACACGAGATCAAGCCAAAGCAGCACACCAAAGCGCAATACAGCGAATTTGCGTTGCTGCCAGAAACGATGATGTGTTTTTGGCGTATCGTGCGGTAATTCCGCGCCAGCGCTTTTAGCGCAGGAAAGCGTTTTCCACTTCCATACTTTATCACTGATGTCGTGCCGTTGCTGCTCATTAGACAAGGGAACACCTCTTTCAGCTTTTGATACTCCTATTTTATACTATACCACATTACTCGTGTAAACGCTGTCTAGAATATCATAATGTCTGCTGTCTGATAAGACATACCGGCTAAAAAAGGATTGGTTTCCGGCGGCCTTTTCTGGAAAATTTGCTTGACAAAGAATAGGGGGGTGGGTAGAATAAAAGCCAGCAAGTGAATTGCTTCCCCCAAAGACGATGAAGGGAAAAAAGGCCCCGCGAGGTCATTTCAGAGAGCCGCCGGTTGCTGCGAGGCGGTGTGATGCGCGGGGCGGATGACTGTTCCCGGAGTTGACCGCCTGAACCAGAGCCGCCCTGTCCCGGCTTTCCAGTAGGGCTGTCCGGCCGACGCCGTTATCTGTCCTGGCCTTGTCTGAGGCTGCCGAGGGCCTGCGGGTAACCGCCGGCTGAACCAGGGTGGTATCGCGTGAAGTTCTACGCCCCTGACAACTGCTGCTGTCAGAGGCGTTTTCTGTTGCCCTCTGACCCAAGGCCGGGGACGCCCCGGCGACCGAGAGGAGTGTTGACCATGAAAGGCTATGAAAAGTACATCCCCTTCAACCCTCAGCCCATTGAACACCGGACCTGGCCGGACAAGCTGATCACCCACGCACCCATCTGGTGCTCGGTGGACCTGCGGGACGGCAACCAGGCACTGATCGACCCCATGAACATGGAGGAGAAGCTGGAGATGTTCCACATGCTGGTGGACGAGATCGGGGTCAAGGAGATCGAGATCGGCTTCCCCTCCGCCTCGGACACCGACTTTGAGATCTGCCGGGAGCTGATCGAAGGGGGCCACATCCCCGACGACGTGACCATCCAGGTGCTGGTCCAGGCCCGGGAGCACCTGATCAAAAAGACCTTCGAGGCCATCGAGGGGGCCAAGCACGTCATCTTCCACTTCTACAACTCCACCTCCACCCTCCAGCGGGAGGTGGTCTTCCGCACCGGCGTGGACGGCGTGAAAAAAATCGCCACCGACGCCGCCGACCTGATCTATGAGATGGCCCAGCCGGTCATCGCCGCCGGCATGGACCTGCGGTACGAGTACTCCCCCGAGTCCTTCATGGGCACCGAGATGGACGCCGCCGTGGAGATCTGCGCCGCGGTGCTGGACCACCTCCACGCCGACGGGGAGCACAAGGTCATCCTGAATCTGCCCACCACCGTGGAGAACTGCATGCCCAACCAGTTCGCCGACGAGCTGGAGTACTTCATCCGCAACCTGCCCGGCCGGGAGCGGGCCATCATCTCCCTGCACCCCCACAACGACCGGGGCTGCGGCGTGGCCACCACCGAGGCCGGCCTGCTGGCCGGGGCGGAGCGGGTGGAGGCCTGCCTGTTCGGCAACGGCGAGCGCACCGGCAACGTGGACCTGATCACCGTGGCCATGAATATGTACGTCCAGGGCATCGACCCGGAACTGGACTTCAGCCACATGGACCGCATCCGGGAGATGTACGAGCGGTGCACCAAGATGCGGGTGCCCGAGCGCCAGCCCTACGCCGGCGACCTGGTCTTTACCGCCTTCTCCGGCAGCCATCAGGACGCCATCAACAAGGGCTTCAACTACATGAAGGAGACCGGCACCGGCAAGTGGATGGTGCCCTATCTGCCCATCGACCCCACCGACCTGGGCCGGGAGTACGAGCCGGTGCGCATCAACTCCCAGTCGGGCAAGGGCGGCGCCGCCTTCATCATGAACCACAAGTTCGGCTTCGACATGCCCAAGGCCATGCACGGCGAATTCGGCGCCGTGGTCCAGGCCGAGAGTGACCGGGTGGGCAAGGAGTTGAAGGCGGAGCGGGTCATGGAGCTCTTCGAGCGGGAGTATCTGAAGGTGGACGGCCCCTATCAGCTGGTCAAGCACGCCTTCCACGAAGAGACGGTGGACGGCCACAGCCAGGTTACCTTCTTTGGCACCATCCGCCACAAGGATACGGTGTTCTCCGTCAACGGGGAGGGCAACGGCCCCATCGACGCCTTCTTCAACGCCATCCACGGCCAGAAGATGGACCAGCTCACCTTTGTGGACTACAAGTCCCACGCCATTACCAACGGCTCAGACTCCCTGGCCGTGGCCTATATCCAGCTGCGGGACCACACAGGCCGGGACATCTACGGGGTGGGGCTGAGCCACAACATCAACCTGGCCCCCCTCCGGGGCATCCTGTGCGCCATCAACCGCTGGAAGCGCATCCGGCACGCCCGGCAGAACTCCTGCGAGCAGCAGTAACCTGAGCCGCAAGCCAGACAGAACCCAGACCGCCCCCGGGCCGCCATGCGTGCGGCCCGGGGGCGGTTTTACTTTTTTGGGGGGAGGGTTTTGAGCAATGCCCAGTATAGCGAAGGCATGCAATAACGGAGACCCGAAGCCTGCAAGATCTTGCGGCAAAGCGCCCTGCAAAACGCCGCCCTCTGTAAAGGGAGCCTTTACAGAGGGCGGCGGACAGGAAAAAGGAATGGGTCAGCGCTGCTTTTGCTGCAATTGCAGCCGGTCGGCGATCATGGCGATGAACTCGCTGTTGGTGGGCTTGCCCTTGGCGGAGTTGACGGTGTAGCCGAAGTAGCGCTGGAGGGTCTCCAGATCGCCCCGGTCCCAGGCCACCTCGATGGCGTGGCGGATGGCCCGCTCTACCCGGCTGGCGGTGGTGCCGAACCGCTTGGCCACCTCGGGATAGAGCACCTTGGTCACCGCGTTGATCACGTCCATGTCCTCCACGGCGATCAGGATGGCCTCCCGCAGGTACTGGTAGCCCTTGATATGGGCGGGGACGCCGATCTCGTGGATGATGGCGGTGACCAGGGTCTCCAGGCTCTGGCGGCTGGGGGCGGCCTCCAGCCCGCCCACCCGCAGCAGCCGGACGCGCTCGGTGATGCTGTCCATCCGGCAGGGCTTGGTCATGAAGAAATCCGCCCCCAGGGCGGCGGCCTGGTTGACCACGTTGCCCCGGGTGAAGCCGGAGACGATCAGCACGGTGGGCCGGCGGCCGGAGCGCTCCCCGATCTGCCGCAGCAGCTCCAGCCCATCGATGCCGCCCAGCACCAGGTCCATCACCAGCACGTCGATCCCGCCGCCGCAGACCAGCTTCAGCGCCGCCTCGCCGTCTCCCACGGAGCCGACGACCTCCATGTCGGCCTCCGCATTGATCACGTCTGACAACAGGATGCGGAACTCCTCGTCCGCGTCCGCAAGTAAGATTTTTGTAGTACTCACTGCACCATGACTCCTTTTGCCTTATAATCAATCAGCGTACGGTAAAATCCGATGCGCTGGCCTTGTTGTACATAATTTATCAGAAAAAATGGATAAAATCAATAGAATCAGCGAAGATTATACAACTTTTTGCTGACGGGAACTGACGCTTTCTGACAAGATCCGACACAGTTTATCCCAGTTCCCGTTTCCTGCTTTTCCCATATTTCCGGGAAATATGACAAAAAGGCCCCTTGGGACAAAAAACAGCGGGAGAGCATCCGTCAAAATAACGAATGCCCTCCCGGGTCAATGTGTCGATTGGATTGGTCCGGCTCAGCCGAAGAGCGCCATCAGCACACCCGCAGCGATGGCGGAGCCGATCACGCCGGCCACGTTGGGGCCCATGGCGTGCATCAGCAGGAAGTTGCCGGGGTTGGCCTTCTGGCCCTCCACCTGGGACACCCGGGCGGCCATGGGCACGGCGGAGACGCCGGCAGAGCCGATCAGCGGGTTGATCTTCTCCTTCAGGAACAGGTTCATGATCTTGGCCAGAAGCACGCCGCCGGCGGTGCCGAAGCCGAAGGCCACCACGCCCATGCACAGGATGACCAGGGTCTTGGGGGACAGGAAGGTGCTGGCGGTGGCGGTGCAGCCCACGGAGATGCCCAGGAAGATGGTGACGATGTTCATCAGCTCGTTCTGGGCGGTCTTGCTCAGCCGGTCCACCACGCCGGTCTCCCGGAACAGCACGCCCAGCATCAGGCAGGCCACCAGCGGGGCCGCGGAGGGCACCAGCAGGGAGACGAAGACGGTGATGACCAGGGGGAAGAGGATCTTCTCGGTGCGGCTCACCTGGCGCAGGGGCTTCATGACAATCTGCCGCTCCTTCTTGGTGGTCAGCAGCCGCATGATGGGGGGCTGGATCACCGGCACCAGGGCCATGTAGGAGTAGGCGGCCACGGCGATGGGGCCCAGCAGCTCCGGGGCCAGCCGGGTGGTCAGGAAGATGGCGGTGGGGCCGTCGGCGCCGCCGATGATGCCGATGGAGGAGGCCTGAGCGGCGGTGAACAGGCCGGACAGCCGGCAGCCGGCGTAGGTCATGAAGATGCCCAGCTGAGCGGCAGCGCCCAGCAGCAGGCTCTTGGGGTTGGCGATCAGGGGGCCGAAGTCGGTCATGCAGCCCACGCCCAGGAAGATCAGGCAGGGATAGATGCCCAGCTTGACGCCCAGGTAGAGGTAATCCACCAGGCCCGGGGTGATGGTGGTTCCGATCAGCGTTTCAAAGCTGGCCCGGAGCACATCGGTGATACCCTCCAGCCCGTTGACAAACTCAGCGGTGACCTCGGCGCCTCCGAAGAGGGCCCATTGCACCTTGCCGCCGGCAAAGAGGATCTCATGGAACATCTCGGCGCCGGGCAGGTTGGTGATCAGCATGCCGAAGGCGATGGGCAGCAGCAGCAACGGCTCGAACTTCTTGACGATGGCCAGGAACATCAGCACGAAGGCGATGGCCAGCATAATCAGACATTTCCAGTTGCCGTTCTGTGCCAGCATGTAGAAGCCCGTCTGCTGGAGAAAATTAACGATAGCAGTCATGGCGGCTCCTCCAGTCGGTCACTGGAGCACGCACAGCAGGGTGCCGGGCTCCACGGCGGCGCCCTTGGCGACGCTGATGGAGGTGACGGTGCCGTCGGCGGGCGCCATGATCTCGTTCTCCATCTTCATGGCCTCCAGGATAAAGAGCACATCGCCGGCCTTGACCGCCTGGCCGTCGGTCACATCCACGCTCAGCACGGTGCCGGGCAGGGGGGAAGTGATCTGGGTGCCGTCGGCGGGTACGGCGGGTGCGGCGGCGGGTGCAGAGGCGGCCGGGGCGGCGGGTGCAGAGGCGGGCGCAGACGCGGCAGGAGCGGCGGGGGCGGCCGGGGCGGCGGCCGCGTCAGTCTCCAGGGTGACGTCGTAGACAGCGCCGTTTACGGTCACTTTGTAATGCTTGGTCATAGTCGTTCTCTCCAATCTCTTTTAGACTTTTTTGATGGCGGTGATGTGGACGTTGCTGAAGTTGACGCCCATGTCCTCGGCGATGGCGGCGGTGATGGCGGCCATCAGCTGGGGGTCCTGCTCCGGGGCGGCGGCGGGCGCGGGGGCCTTGGCCGCGGGGGCTGGGGCGGGGGCGGGCGCGGAGGCCCTGACCGGGGCGGTGGGGGCGGGCGTCTCCAGCTTGCGCACCACGGCACTCATCGCGGAGGACAGAATGACAATGACGATCAGACTGGCGAACACGGTGAGCATGCCGAAAGCACACACGAAGGGTATGGTGTAATGCATAGGCTACCTCCTTCTACTCATATCACACTGGCTGACGTCGAGAGGGCGGGCAAAAAGCCCGGGCCCACAGGGCGCTGGACAGCGTAGTTTACCGTTAAAAATACGGAGCGCGGCAAATGGCTCCAGAGAAAAGTATAACTGATAGAATGGAATTTTGCAATCGCAAAAAGGGCGGTTTTTACATGTATTTTGCGTTTTTTAGGGAAAATAGTTTTCCAAAAGTTCCGATAAAACGAATTTGCCCGTTTCGCTGACCCGCCGGTTTCCGAAAGAAGTCCCCCGGCGGCAAAGACGGGTTTGCCGCCGGGGGGCAGAGGGGTGCGGGGACAGGGTCAGCGCGGGGCGGGGCGCGGCCGGGAAGGGGCGCGCCGGGTCACCGGGCGTAGTAGTTGATCAGGCAGCCGGAGAGGATGACCTCCCGCTCCTCCTGGGTCATGGCGGGCAGGCGGAGGGTGATGGCCTTCTCCCGGCCCTGCTGGACCAGGGTGGCCTGAAAGTCCTCGGCCCCCTGCTCCAGGGCGGTGCGGACCCCCTTCAGGATGACCTGGTCGCCGGGGGCGATGCCCATCTGCTCCAGGCCGTCGGTGATAAAGGGCAGCATGCCCCAGTTGACCACGTTGGAGCGGTAGCGCTTGGTGGCGTACTCCTGGGCGATGTTGGCCACGCCCCCCAGCACCCGCTGGCAGGAGGCGGCCTGCTCCCGGGCGGAGCCGTCGCCGGGCCGCAGGGCCATGACCAGGGAGCCCAGGCCGGTGTCGGCGGGGTCAAAACCCCGGAGGGCGGCCCTGACCTCATCGTCGATGTCCCCGGCGCGGCGCTTGAGCTCCAGGGCCTTCACCGCCTTGGCCCGGCCCACATAGGCGGGGTCCTTGCGGCTCAGGGTGAACTCGGCCAGCCCCAGGGGGTTGGAGCGGTAGGAGGAGGTCTCGCCGGAGGGGATCAGCTCGTCGGTGGTGGTCACCGGGTCGTAGATGGCGGAGCACACAGTGAGCACCAGGTTCTCGGGCAGGGGCACCTGCTCGGGCCAGTCGGCGATGTTGGGGCCGAAGACCAGCTCGGCCTCCGGGTCGGGATGGCCCACACCCCGATAAATTCGGCTGCGATAGGCGGAGTCGTCGTACTCATAGAGCTCGTCGGGCTTGTCCTCGGGTACGAAGTCCAGCTCGGTGGCGGCGGTGAGCTTCCCGGCGTTCCGGGCGGTGGCGGCGATGCTCCGGGCGTCCATCAGGGCCACATAGGCGATCTGGCCGTTGCCCGGCTTGCTGCCCTCCCGGTTGGGGAAGTTGCGGGTGGAGTGGCGGATGGAGAAGCCGCCGTTGGCGGGCACGTCCCCGGCGCCGAAGCAGGGGCCGCAGAAGCAGGAGCGGACGGTGGCCCCGGCGGCGGTCAGATCGGCCAGCTGGCCGTGCTTGGCCAGGTCCAGGAAGGTGGGCTGGCTGGCGGGGTAGACCGACAGGCCGAAGGCCAGGTCGCTGATGGAGCGGCCCTTCAGGATCTCGGCGGCCCGGACCAGGTTCTGCCAGGTGCCGCCGGAGCAGCCGGCGATGACCGCCTGGTCCACATAGAGCTCCCCGCCCCGCAGCTTCTCGGTCAGGGGCGCCGGGGGGGCCTTGAGCTCGAACTGGGCCAGGGTGGCCTGGTCCACGGAGTGGAGCAGGTCGGCGGCGTTTTCCTTGAACTCCCGGATGGTGTAGGCGTTGGAGGGGTGGAAGGGCAGGGCGATCATGGGCTCCACCTGGTCCAGGGGGATCTCGATCAGGTCGTCGTACCAGGCGCCCTCCTGGGGGGCCATGGGGGCGTAGCCGCCGCCCCGGCCCAGCACCTCCAGACAGCGGCGGGTGGTATCGTCGGTGGCCCAGACCGAGCTGAGGCAGGCGCTCTCGGTGGTCATCACGTCGATGCCGCAGCGGTAGTCCATGGACAGATTGGCCACACCGGGGCCGAAGAACTCCAACACGGCGTTCTTGACGGTGCCGGGCTGGAAGACGGTGCGGATCAGGTCCAGGGCCACGTCCTGGGGGCCCACGCCCGGGTTGGGCCTGCCGGTGAGATAGACGGCGATGACCCGGGGATAGGCGATGTCATAGGTGCGGCCCAGCAGCTGCTTGACCAGCTCGGGGCCGCCCTCGCCGAAGGCCATGGTGCCGAAGGCGCCGTAGCGGGTGTGGGAGTCGCTGCCCAGGATCATCCGGCCGCAGCCGGCATAGCGCTCCCGCATGTAGGAGTGGATGACGGCCTGGTGGGCGGGGACGAACTCGCCGCCGTATTTCCGGGCGGCGGAGAGGCCGAAGACGTGGTCGTCCTCGTTGATGGTGCCGCCCACGGCGCACAGG
>CAZAIF010000018.1:0-21164 GCA_964485125.1 uncultured Oscillospiraceae bacterium
TAAGCCATTCAAAATCAGGCCCGTCCACCAGGATTTCAAGGCGCTTTTCCCAAATTCCCTTGTCTCTCCATCTGCGAAACCGCTGATATACGGTACCCCATTTCCCGCAGCACGGCATCAAGTCTCGCCCCGGGTAAGTGCGGTCCCAACGGGTTCCATACTTTGTCACTGATGTCGTGCCGTTGCTGCACTTTAGACATGGGAACACCTCTTTCAGCTTTTGATGCTCCTAATTATAACCACATTACTCGTGTAAACACTATCTAAAACCAATCGGGTTCATCCGCCGAAAATGTTCTGCCATAGGCTTCACTTCATCCACAAGAGGGTCTGGTTGATGCCTCACACCATTGACAAGCTTACCGTTTGCCTCCTGAGACAGCCTTTTGTCTCCGGATGCCTGAAATTCGACGGGGTGCGGCAAAGGATTGCATTTACATAATCACAAAATTATGCTATAATCCCTCTATCTCAACGAAAACACACCGGTTTCCGTCTTTGGAGGTGAACCCTTTTCCCATGCTCGACGGGATCAAAAATTTCTTCAAGCGGGCGGACATTGTGCTGCTGGCCCTGTGCATCGCCGCCAACCTCTACGGCCTGATCCTGGTCTACTCCGCCACCCGCTTCAACGCCACCTATCACCGGCTGCCCCAGCAGCAGGCCATCGCCATGGCGCTGGGCATCGTGGTATTTATCGTCTGCAACTATATCGACCTGGAGATCCTGATGGAGAAATGGCCCATCGTGTTCGCGCTGGGGTCGCTGTTCATCCTGCTGCTGATCCCCTTCGGCGCCGACTACCAGGGCAACCGGAACTGGCTGGAGTTCTCCTGGCTGCCCTTCAACATCACCCCGGCCGAGGTGGTCAAGCTGTTTTTCATCATGCTGCTGGCCAAGCAGCTGGTGCACCTGCAGAAGCGGGACAAGAACGACCTGAGCCGGGTGACCTCGGTGGCCCAGCTGGTGCTCCACCTGGGCTGGTTTTGCGGCCTGATCTTCGTGGTCTCCGGGGACGCCGGCGCGGTGCTGGTCTACCTGGCCATCTTCGTCATCATGTGCTGGATCGGCGGGCTGAAAAAGCGCTGGTTTTTGATCGGCGGCCTGGCCGCCGGGGTGGGCGGCGCGGTGCTGTGGCACTACCTGCCCTCGGACAATTACTGGATCATGCGCATCCGGGTGGTGCTGGACCACAGCCTGGACCCCATGAACGTGGGCTGGAACCAGGCCAGGAGCCTGCTGGCCATCCGCTCCGGGGGGCTGACCGGGGAGGGATACCTGCAGGGCATCCTGACCCAGAACTCCAGCCGGAACTACCTGCCCGAGCGCTACACCGACTTCATCTTCTCCACCTGCGCCGAGGAGCTGGGCATGGTGGGCTGCATCCTGCTGCTGGCCCTGCTGGCGGCCATTATCCTGCGGTGCCTCTATGTGGGGCTGACTGCCCGGAGCGCCTTTTCCGCCCTGGTGGCCATGGGCTACGGAGGGATGCTGATCTTCCAGGTGGTGCTCAACGTGGGCATGTGCCTGTATGTGCTGCCGGTGGTGGGCATCACCCTGCCCTTCATCAGCTACGGCGGCTCCTCCCTGATCACCCTCTACGCCGCCATGGGCTTCGTCTCCGGCATCAAGATGCGCTCCCTGCCCAGCTGGCTCAGCGACCGGACCGACATCGAGTGGAACAAGCAGGACGGTCGGCGGATGTACTGACCCCTATCACCGATCAAAAACGGCCCTTCGCGTCTCTCGTGGGACGCGAAGGGCCGTTTCTGTTGCTGTCGTTCAGCCCCGCTGGCGCAGCCGGCCGGCCAGGGCCGGGTCCGGGGTGACGTAGGCGGTGGAATAGGTGGTGTAGATTACCTTGCCCGGCTTGGCCCCGGCGGGCTTTTTGACGTAGCGGGCCGGGGTGTAGTCCACCGGGACGTTTTTGCCCTCCTTGCCCTGGGAGAACCAGGCGGCCAGCATGGCGGCCTCGGTCAGGCTCTGGGCGTCCGGCTCCCCTCCTTCCGTCCAGAGGATCACATGGGCGCCGTGGATGCCCTGGGTGTGGAGCCAGATGTCTCCCTTCCCCGCCAGCCGGGTGGTGAGCAGGTCGTTCTGCACGTTGTTGCGGCCTACGGAGATCCGCAGCCCCGCGGTGGAGCAGAACTCCAGAGGTTTCGATTTTGGCCGCTTCATCCCCTTCTTGGGGGCCTTTTTCCCCCGGAGATAACCCGCGTCCTCCAGCTCCTGGCGGATCTCGATCAGGTCCCGCTCCTCGGCGGCGCACTGGATGCAGGTGAGCACGCTGTCCAGATAGTCCAGGTCCGCCTCCCCCTTGGCAATCTGCTCCTTGAGCACCTGCTCGGCGGTCTTGGCCTTGTTATAGCGCTTGTAGTAGGCCGCCGCGTTCTGCTGGGGGGTGAGCAGCCGGTCCAGGGGGATGGTGATCTCCCCGCCCTCCGGATCGTAGTAGTTCTGGCACACCAGCTCCCCCATTCCCTTGTGCATGGCGTAGAGGTTGGCGGTGATCAGCTCCCCCCGGAGCCGGAGCAGCTCCCGGTCCTCGGCCTGGGCGAGCTCCCGGCGCTGGTTCTCCAGCTTCCGGGCGGTCCGGTTGCGCAGGTTGGTCACCGCCCGGATCAGGTCGCCCCCCCGCTGGCGCATGCGCTCGGCGGTCTCCCGCTGGCCGTAGAAGCTGTCCAGCATGGCCGAAAAGCGCTCCCCCCGGCGCAGCTCCAGGGCGGAGCCGTACTGAGCGATGGGGCAGTAGGTGAAGTCCTTGGGCGCCCCCTCCCGGAGCAGCATCCAGGGCTCCAGCCGCCCCGAACGCACCCGCTCCGACCAGTCCAGGAACTGGCGGGTGAAGTCCTCCGGGATGGTCTCAAAGAGCCGGGCATCCACGTCCCCGGCCAGCCGGAAGGCCAGCTCCCGGCAGATCAGCGGGGACATGCCGGCAAAACGGTCGAGCAGGAAGTCGCTGATCTTCTGCTCCTCCGGGACAGACCGCACCAGCTCCGCAAAGCCCTCCTCATCCAGCTCCAGGGGGTTCACCTTGTCCTGGGTGGGGGGCAGGCGGTAGAACAGGCCGGGCAGCACCTGCCGCTCCGGGCTCATCTCTGCGTCCACCCGGCGCAGACAGTCCACGACGCGGCCGTCGGGGCCGGTCAAAATCAGGTTGGCGCGGCGGCCCATGGCCTCCAGGATCAGGTGGCGGGGGGCCCGCACCCCCAGCTCATCGGTGGCCTCCAGCTCCAAATCCACCACCCGCTCCATGGGGGGCTGGGTGATGGAGAGCACCCGGGCGCCGGACAGGTGTTTGCGCAGCAGCATGCAGAACATGGGAGGCGTGGCCGGGTTGTCCCGGAACACGGTGGTGAACTGCATCCGGGGGTGCTGTGGGTTGGCGGTCAGCAGCAGCTTCACCGGCCCGTGGGCGCCCCGGAGGGCCAGGATGATCTCGTCCCGGGCGGGCTGATAGATCTTGTCGATCCGGGCCCCTACCACCTCCCCCTCGATCTCCCGGACCAGGGCGTTGAGGTATACTGCGTCAAGTGGCATCGTCTTCCTCCTTCATGATCTCTCCAAACAGCTCGTTGAGCCGCTCCCGGCGGCCGTTCAAATAGAGATAGCCGAACAGGGCCTCCAGAGCGGTGGCGCGGGCATACTCCCCCCGGGTGGCGTTCTTCGGGACGCTGCCCACATGGGCGTTGCGGCCTCGGTGGGCCACGGCGGTCTCCTCCGCCGTCAGCAGCGGCTCGATCCGGGCCAAAGCCTTGGCCTGATAGGAGGCCCGCACCCGGGCCACCGTCTCCCGGTGCAGGTTGCCCTTTCTGCCGTAACCCCGCAGGATCAGCCAGGAGCGCACCATCAGTTCGTACACCCCGTCCCCCAGGTGAGCCATCCCCAGGGCGCTGAGGGCGAGCTGCTCCTGGCGGGGCAGGTGCAGGTCAAAGTAATCGGTCATAGGTTTCCTCCTCTTCCCCCGGGACAGGGCGTGCAGACGGGGCCTTCAGCGTTTTTGCTTCCCCGGTGCAGCAAATGGGGGAAAAAGTGATTGCAGTGCATTTCATTGTAACACAGCGGTGCAAAATTGCAAGCGGGTCAGCACCCTTCAATTTTATTGAAATTCAATAAATTTTACTTGACTTTCGATGTTATTCAAGTTATAGTATCTGGGCAAAGAGGTGATAATCATGCGAAGCTGGATCCGCGAACACTACATTCTCTCCTCCCTGCTGGGGGCGCTGGCCCTGGAACTGATCATTGCTCCGCCGGTTCTGGTGGCCCGGGGACAGCTGGACGTGATGTTTCCGCCGCTCTCTGATCTTGCAATGGGGTGGCCGCTCTATCTCGGGGGCGTCCTGCTGTGCGCGCTGGTGCTTTTCTATCCGCTGGTACTCACAGGCATCCAGCTATTTTTTCTGCTGCGCCGGCCGAGCCCCGCGCTGGCCATGCCGGAGCGAGTATTCGACGGCCTGACCCTGTTCCTGGGGCTGATGTACACCCTCCTCTATCTGAGCCTGACTCGGGAGGTAGTGTTCTGGGCGGACTGGACGGCCACCCTGTCCAACGGCGAGACCCACGCCCCCATCGCCAGCTGGCACCTGCCCACGGTGCTTGCGCTGCTGCTGACGGGGCTGGCAGGCTATCTGGTGCTGAACTATGTGCCCCTGGCTAAGCTGCCGCCCTTGGTGACGGTGTGCAGTATGGCGGGGATGTATCTGGGCTGCGGAGAGGGCGTACTCTGGGGGGTACAGGTGGTCACGCTGCCGTTGAGCGACAGCTGGCCGCTGGCGCTGCTTCCTCTGAATCTGCTGGTCATCACCGCCCGGACAGTCCGGCGAAAATGCGCCGAGTGGACCGCCCTGGGACGAGAACCAAAGGCGCACGCCTCCCCCCTGCTGCGCTGGGCGGATAAAATATTATGTAAATCCAAGCTGTGGCCGGTGCTGGCCTTCCTGCTGATGTGGCCCCTGCTGGGGCTGCTGACCGGCCTTCTGGTCCTCTTCGGCCAGGCCCCCGGCGGGGCCATCCGGGCCTGGACGGAGACCAGCGACTGGAACCTCTCCCGGCGGGTGGCCCCCCAGAACGTCTACTACGATGAGCACTACCTGTGCACCGTGGCGGCGGGGGGCCACCGGCGGCTGGTCAAGCCCCTGCGGCTGGGCGTGCGCCACGGCCATCAGGTCATCGTCAACCGCCAGCTCTGCGTGGCCAACGCCTTTGAGCAGGTGCTCCAGGAGCAGACGCCCCGGCTCCACCGGGCGATGCGGGGCTTTTATGACAAGTACGGATTTCCGGTGGCCAGGCTCATCCGCTCCCCCTACGCCGCCGACGTGATTTATCTGCTGATGAAGCCTCTGGAGTGGCTGTTCCTGGCGGTGCTCTATCTCACCGACGTCCGCCCCGAGGACCGGATCGCGGTGCAGTACACAGGGAAAACCCTGAAGGATTTTCCATCCCTCGGGGACGCTCCCCGCTGAGGCCCTGACCGCCCATATCCAACAAGGGTGCAATTATCCCCCGCACACATGGGTGTGCGGGGGATATTTTGGTGTCCGTCAGAAGGTTCAGGGCTTCTGAAGGGCGGAGTAGCCCATCAGGTACTCGTCCACCTCCTGGGCGGCGGCCCGGCCCTCGGCCACCCCCCAGACCACCAGGGACTGGCCCCGGTGCATGTCGCCGGCGGTGAACACCTTCTCCACATTGGTCTTGTAGTGGCCGGGCGCAGTCTTGACGTTGGTACGGCCGTCCAGCTCCACCCCAAAGGCCTCGGCCACATAGGACTGGGTCCCCAGGAAGCCGGCGGCGATGAGCAGGATGTCGCAGGGCAGCTCCTCCTCGGTGCCGGGGATCTCCACCATGCTGGTGCGGCCGGTCTTGGGGTCGGCCTCGGGCTTCAGGTGGACAATTTTGACCGCCCGCAGGTTGCCCTGCTCGTCGGGGAGGAACTCCTTAACGGTGGTCTGATAGCGCCGGGGATCGGCGCCGAAGACGGCGATGGCCTCCTCGTGGCCGTAGTCGGTCTTGCACACCCGGGGCCACTGGGGCCAGGGGTTGTTCTCGGCCCGCTGATCCGGGGCCTTGGGCATCATCTCGATGGCGGTGACGCTCTTGCAGCCGTGGCGGATGGCGGTGCCGATGCAGTCGTTGCCGGTGTCGCCGCCCCCCACGATGACCACGTCCTTCCCCTTGCAGGAAATATAGTTCCCGTCGGTCAGGTTGGAGTCCAGCAGACTCTTGGTGTTGGCCTTCAGGAAGTCCACGGCGAAATAGATGCCCTGGCACTCGTCCCGGCCCGGGCCGGAGAGGTTGCGGGGATTGGAGGCCCCGCAGCAGAGCACCACCGCGTCGAACTCCTCCAGCAGAGACTGGGCGGAGGTGGTATTGCCCACGTCGGCGGAGGTAACGAAGGTGACCCCCTCCCGGGCCATCAGGTCCACCCGGCGCTGGACGATCTGCTTTTCCAGCTTCATATTGGGGATACCGTACATCAGCAGGCCGCCCACCCGGTCGGAGCGCTCAAAGACCGTGACCCAGTGGCCCCGGTGGTTGAGCTGGTCGGCCACCGCCAGGCCGGAGGGGCCGCTGCCCACCACCGCCAACCGCTTGCCGGTGCGCACCTCGGGGACGCGGGGCTGGATCAGCCCCTGGTCGAAGCCGTACTCCACCAGGAAAAACTCGTTCTCCTTGACGGTGACCGCCTCCCCGTTCAGCCCGCAGGTGCAGCCCGCCTCGCAGAGGGCGGGGCACACCCGGCTGGTGAATTCGGGGAAGTTGCTGGTCTTGAGCAGCCGGGCCAGGGCATGGGGATAGTTGCCCTGGTAGATCATGTCGTTCCACTCGGGAATCAGGTTGTGGAGGGGGCAGCCGGAATAACCGGCCCCGCCCAGATTCATCCCCGCCTGGCAGAAGGGTACGCCGCAGTCCATGCACCGTCCCCCCTGCTTCCGCCGCTCCGCCTCCGGGAGCATGGGGTGGAATTCGTTAAAATTTTGAATGCGCTCCAGCGGGTCGATGGCGGGATTGCCGCAGCGCTGGTAGTCCAGAAAACCGGTCTTCTTACCCATGACAAATCCCTCCTCACTTGGTGCTCGCGTAGAACGCGTCGATCTCGGCCTGCTCCCGGCTCATGCCCTGCTCCTCGAACTGGGCGATGGACTGCATCATCCGGTTGTAGTCGTGGGGCAGGATCTTCTTGAAGCTGGGCAGGTACTCCTCAAAGTGCTCCAGAATGCGCCGGCCCAGGGGGGAGCCGGTGGCGGCCACGTGCTCCTGAATCAGGCCCCGCAGCTCCTCGATGTCGTGCTTCTGCTCCACCGGGCCCATGGACACCAGGGCCTTGTTGACCCGCATGTACAGGTCCCGGTTCTGGTCCAGCACATAGGCGATGCCGCCGCTCATGCCGGCGGCGAAGTTCTTGCCGGTGCGGCCCAGCACCACCACCCGGCCGCCGGTCATATACTCGCAGCCGTGGTCGCCGGTGCCCTCCACCACGGCGACGGCGCCGGAGTTGCGCACGCAGAAGCGCTCGCCGGCCACGCCGTTGATGAAGGCCTTGCCCGAGGTGGCCCCGTAGAAGGCCACGTTGCCGATGATCACATTGTCCTCCCGGACAAACTTACTGTTCTTGGGGGGATAGACGATGATCTTGCCCCCGGACAGGCCCTTGCCCAGATAGTCGTTGGAGTCGCCCTCCAGCTCCAGGGTGAGACCCTTGGGGATGAAGGCGCCGAAGGACTGGCCGCCGCCGCCGTAGCACTTGACGGTGTAGGTGTCGTCGGGCAGGCTGTTGCCGTGGAGCCGGGTGATCTCACTGCCGAAGATGGTGCCCACGGTACGGTCAGTGGAGGACACCTTCAGCTCAATGTGCATGGTTTTGCCCTTCTTCAGAGCCTTGCCCATCTTCTCCAGCAGGACGGACTCGTCCACCGTCTTCTCCAGCTGGAAGTCATAGACCCGCTCGGACATGAAGTGGGTCTCCCGGCCGCTGCGCTGGGCGGTGTTGTCCAGGATGCAGCTCAGATCCACCAGGGCGGCCCTGGGGGTGGCCATGTGCTCCCGCACCTTGAGCAGGTCGGTGCGGCCGGTCAGCTCCGAGAGGGTGCGCACCCCCAGCTTGGCCATGATCTCCCGCATCTCCTGGGCAATGAAGCGCATGAAGTTCTCCACATACTCGGGCTTGCCCCTAAAGCGCTTGCGCAGCTCCGGGTTCTGGGTGGCGATGCCCACGGGGCAGGTGTCCAGATTGCACACCCGCATCATCACGCAGCCCATGGTGACCAGGGGGGCGGTGGCGAAGCCGAACTCCTCGGCGCCCAGCAGGGCGGCGATGATCACGTCCCGGCCGCTCATCAGCTTGCCGTCGGTCTCCAGCACCACCCGGGAGCGCAGGTCGTTCTGTATCAGGGTCTGGTGGGTCTCCGCCAGGCCCAGCTCCCAGGGCAGGCCGGCGTTGTGGATGGAGTTCTTGGGGGCGGCGCCGGTGCCGCCGTCATAGCCGGAGATCAGGATGACCTGGGCCCCGGCCTTGGCCACGCCGGCGGCGATGGTGCCCACCCCGGCCTCGGAGCACAGCTTGACGGAGATCCGGGCGCGGCGGTTGGCGTTTTTCAGGTCGTAGATCAGCTGGGCCAGGTCCTCGATGGAGTAGATGTCGTGGTGAGGGGGCGGGGAGATCAGGGTGACGCCCGGGGTGGAATATCGGGTCTTGGCGATCCAGGGATACACCTTCTGGGCGGGCAGGTGGCCGCCTTCGCCGGGCTTGGCCCCCTGGGCCATCTTGATCTGAATCTCGTTGGCGGAGACCAGGTACTCGCTGGTGACGCCGAAGCGGCCCGAGGCCACCTGCTTGATCTGGGAGTTGCGCTCCGGGTCCCGCAGCCGGTCCGGGGTCTCGCCGCCCTCGCCGGTGTTGCTCTTGCCCTCCAGATGATTCATGGCGATGGCCAGGCACTCGTGGGCCTCCTGAGAGATGGAGCCGTAGCTCATGGCGCCGGTCTTGAAGTGCTTGACGATGGAGTCCACGCTCTCCACCTCGTCGATGGGCACGCCCCCGTCCTCGGCATAGCGGAAATCCAGCAGCCCCCGCAGGGTGTGGGGCTTGGTCTCGTCGTCCACCTGGGCGCTGTACTGCTTGAACAGCTCATAGTCCCCGGTTTGGGTGGAGCGCTGGAGCAGGTGGATGGTGGCTGGGTTATACAGGTGGTCCTCGGTACCGGAGCCCTGGCGGGACTTGTGGTCGCCCAGGCTGTCCAGGGTGGTGTCCACCGCCAGGCCCAGGGGATCGAAGGCCTTGCTGTGGTTGGCGTCCACCGCCTGCTCGATCTCCTTCAGGCCGATGCCGGCCACCCGGCTGACGGTGTTGGTGAAGTACTGGTCCACCACCTCCCGGCTCAGGCCGATGGCCTCGAAGATCTGGGCCCCCCGGTAGGACTGGAGGGTGGAGATGCCCATCTTGGAGGCGATCTTCACGATGCCGCTCTGGATGGCAGAACAGTAGTCGTTGATGGCGGCACTGTAGTCCTTGTCCAGCAGCCCCACCTGGATCAGCTCCCCGATGCACTCCAGGACCAGATAGGGGTTGATGGCGGTGGCGCCGTAGCCCAGCAGGGTGGCGAAGTGGTGCACGTCCCGGGGCTCCGCCGACTCCAGGATCAGGGAGAGGGCGGTGCGCTTCTTGGTGCGGATCAGATAGTCCTCGATGGCGGAGACCGCCAGCAGGGACGGGATGGCCACATGGTTTTCATCCACCCCCCGGTCGGAGAGGATGATGATATTGGCCCCGTGGCGGTATGCCTTGTCACAGGCCACAAAGAGCTGGTCCAGAGCCCGCTTCAGCGGGGTATTTTTGTAGTAGAGCATGGAGACGGTCTCCACCTGGAAGCCGGGCTTCTTCATGTTCTTGATCTTCAGCAGGTCCACGCTGGTCAGGATCGGGTTGTCAATCTGCAGGGCCCGGCAGTTGTCCTGGCCCTCCCGCAGCAGGTTGCCCCCGGAGCCCACGTAGACGGTGGTATCGGTGACCACCTTCTCCCGGATGGCATCGATGGGGGGATTGGTCACCTGGGCGAAGAGCTGCTTGAAGTAGTTGAACAGGGGCTGCCGGTGCTCGCTGAGCACCGCCAGGGGGATGTCGATGCCCATGGCGCTGGTGGGCTCGGCGCCGGTTTGGGCCATAGGGAGGATGGAGCTCTTCACGTCCTCATAGGTGTAGCCGAAAGCCTTGTACAGCCGGTCCCGCTGCTCCTGGGTGTGGCTGGCCACCCCCTTGTTGGGGATGGTCAGCTCCTTCAGGTAGACCAGGCTCTGGTCCAGCCACTCCCCGTAGGGCTGGCGGCGGGCGTAGCTCTCCTTGAGCTCGTCGTCCCCGATGAGCCGGCCGGCCACCGTGTCCACCAGCAGCATCTTGCCGGGCTGGAGCCGGGACTTTTTGACGATCTTCTCCGGGGGGATCTCCAGCACACCCACCTCCGAGGCCAGGATAAGCTGGCCGTCGTCGGTGATGTAATACCGGGAGGGGCGCAGGCCGTTGCGGTCCAGCACGGCGCCCACGCAGTCTCCGTCGGAGAACAGGATGGAGGCCGGGCCGTCCCAGGGCTCCATCATGGTGGCGTAGTAGTGGTACAGGTCTCGCTTGGAGCGGCTCATGGTCGCGTCGTTGCTCCAGGGCTCCGGGATGCAGACCATGACGGCCAGGGGCAGGGGCATGCCGTTCATAACCATGAACTCCAGGGTGTTGTCCAGCATGGCGGAATCGCTGCCCTCGGCGTTGACCACCGGGAACACCTTGTCCAGGTCGTCGGCGGTCAGGTAGTCGGAGGACATGGTCTCCTCCCGGGAGAGCATCCGGTCAGCGTTGCCCCGGATGGTGTTGATCTCCCCGTTGTGGAGGATAAAGCGGTTGGGGTGGGCCCGCTCCCAGCTGGGGTTGGTGTTGGTGGAGAAGCGGGAGTGGACCATGGCGATGGCGGACTCGTAGTCCGCGTCCTGGAGGTCGGGGTAGAACTTGCGCAGCTGGCCCACCAGGAACATGCCCTTGTAGACCACGGTGCGGCTGGAGCAGGAGGCCACATAGGTGTTGTCGTTGGACTGCTCAAACTCCCGGCGGGCCACATAGAGCCGCCGGTCGAAGTCCAGGCCCCGGGAGATGTCGGCGGGACGCTCCACAAAGCCCTGCTCGATGCAGGGCATACAGCTCAGGGCCTTCTGTCCCAGGGTGTCGGGCTGGATGGGCACCTTGCGCCAGCCCAAAAACTTCATGCCCTCCTTCTCCACGATGATCTCAAACATCTTCTTGGCCTGGCTGCGCCGCAGCGTGTCCTGGGGGAAGAAGAACATGCCGATACCGTAGTCCCGCTCGCCTCCCAGATGGATACCCTGCTCCTCCGCCGCCCGGGAGAAGAAGCGGTGGGAAATCTGCAGCAGGATGCCCACGCCGTCGCCGGTCTCCCCGGCGGCGTCCTTGCCCGCCCGGTGCTCCAGCTTCTCCACGATCTTCAGGGCGTTGTCCACCGTGGCGTGGGATTTCCGGCCCTTGATGTCCACCACGCAGCCGATGCCGCAGGCGTCGTGCTCAAACCGGGGATCATACAGCCTCCGCTGCCGGCGGCCGTCCGTTCTGATTGCTTCCATATCTGTACCCCTTTCCGTATAAGAAAACGTCTCTAAGGCGCGCAGCAAGCGGGGCGCACCCGGCGCCTCTCCCCTGCCGCCTCCCCTTTGAGACGTCTGATTGAATTGTACTCCGCCCTCCGGCCAATCACTGGGCCAGCAGGGCCTCGATCCGAGATACGGCCTCCCGGGTGGCCTCCGCGTCGCCGAAGGCGGTCAGGCGGATATAGCCCTCCCCGCTGGGGCCGAAGCCGGCACCGGGGGTGGTGATCACATTGGCCCGTTCCAGCAGCAGGGTGAAAAAGTCCCAGGAGCCCATGCCCTCCGGGGTCTTGCACCAGACATAGGGGCTGTTCACCGCCCCGTAGACCGCCAGGCCGCACCGGGACAGGCCCTCCTTGATGACCTTGGCGTTGGCCTGGTAGTAGGCGATGTTGGCCTCGATCTCCCGTTTTCCCTGCTCGGTGTAGATGGCGGCGGCCCCCCTCTGGATGATATAGGAGGCGCCGTTGAACTTGGTGGTCTGGCGGCGGTTCCACATGGCGTTCAGGCTCTGGCCCTCCCGGACCAGCTGCTTGGGCACCACGGTGCAGCCGCACCGGGCGCCGGTGAAGCCGGCGGTCTTGGAGAAGGAGCGGAACTCGATGGCGCAGGTCTTGGCCCCCTCCACCTCAAAGATGGAGTGGGGCACCCCCTCCTCCACGATGAAGCGCTCATAGGCCGCATCAAAGAGAATGATGGCGTCGTTGGCGTTGGCGTAGTCCACCCAGGCCTTGAGCTGGCCGTAGTTCAGCACGGTGCCGGTGGGGTTGTTTGGGGAGCAGAGGTAGATCACGTCCACCTTCTCCTTAGGCAGCGCCGGGGAGAAGCCGTTCCCGGCGGTGGTGGGCATATAATAGATATTGGTCCAGCCCTGCCTGGCCTCGTCGTAGTCCCCCGCCCGGCCGGCCATGGCATTGGTGTCCACATAGACCGGGTAGACCGGGTCGCAGACGGCCACCTTGTTGTCCACGCTCAGGATGTCGCCAATGTTGCCGCAGTCGCTCTTGGCTCCGTCGGAGACGAAGATCTCGTCCTCGGCGATCTCCACTCCCCGGGCCTGGAAGTCATGCTCCGCGATGGCGCGGCGCAGGAAGTCGTAACCCTGCTCCGGGCCGTAGCCCTTGAAGGTCTCCTTGTGGGCCATCTCCTCCACCGCCTCGTGCATGGCGGAGATGACCGCCGGGGCCAGGGGCAGGGTGACGTCGCCGATGCCCATCTTGATGAGCCTGGCCTCTGGGTGGTCCTCAGTGTAGGCGGCGGTGCGCCGGGCAATCTCGGAAAACAGATAGCTGCCGGGCAGCTTTTGGTAGTTGGGGTTGATCTTTGCCACGTCTCTTCCTCCTTGTCTGCAAAACGCCGGGGCGCGCCCCGTCAGGTGCGGTCAGGCCCGGTCCTCCAGGATCAGAATGGCGGTCTGGACCATCCTGGACCCGCTGTCCATGCTCTTCTTCTGGATATAGCGGTGGGCCTCTTCCTCGGTCAGCCCGTCCCGCTCCATCAGGTGGCGCTTAGCCTTATCCACCAGCTGGTTCTCCTCCTGACTGCGTTTGGGCCGCAGGGCCCGCTCCAGCCGCCGCTCCATCTGGAGCAGCATGTGGACGCTGGCGCACAGGTCCCCCGGGGTCACCGGGGCGGCCAGGGTGAAAATATCGTCCCCCAGCAGGTCCAGCTGGCTCTGCCGGGCGATCACCAGCACCGAGCCGGTGGGGGGCAGATCGCAGAAGAGATCCTCCGCCGACTCGTCCCGCAGCTTGAACCCGCAGATCACGGTGCCGATGTGATGCTTGGCGGCCAAGCGCTTGACCTCGCCTCCACTGCGGGCCCGGTAGCAGGCGGCCACGCCGCCCCCCTCCAAGATCTCACAGATGCGCTCACAGGCCTTTTCACTCTCAAAGGCGACGATGATCTGTTCCACTGGGCATCACTTCCTCCCTCTCATCTCTCCATCCGGGAGTCAGTATGCAATCATGTATTTGCCTGTCTCCCAGGCGGATACATGCGTGTTGTACTCCTCCCACTCCGCCTGCTTGGTGCGCAGGTAGGCCTGGGCCACGTGCTCGCCCAGGGTGTCCATGACCAGCTGGTCCCGGCGCATCAGCTCCAGCGCCTCGTTCAGGTCCCGGGGCAGAGACTCCACCCCCTTGGCCCGGCGGACGGCCTCATCCATGGCGTTGAGGTCCTCCCGCACCTCGGAGGGCGGGGTCATGAAGCGCTCGATGCCGTCCAGCCCCGCCGCCAGGGTGACGGCCAGGGCCAGGTAGGGGTTGCAGGTGGGGTCCGGGGAGCGCAGCTCCACCCGGGTGCCCTGTCCCCGGTGGGCCGGGATGCGGATCAGGGCGGAGCGGTTGGATTCGGACCAGGCCACATACCGGGGGGCCTCATGTCCGGAGACCAGCCGCTTGTAGGAGTTGACCAGGGGGTTGGTCACCGCAGTGAAGCCCCGGACGTGGGCCAGCAGGCCGGCGATAAAGGCGTAGGCCTCCCGGGAGAGGCCCAGCTCCCCCTCCGGGCTGTAGAAGGCGTTTTTGCCCCCCCGGAACAGGGACATGTTCAGGTGCATCCCGGAGCCGCTGATCCCACAGATGGGCTTGGGCATAAAGGTGGCGTGGAGCCCGCTGCGCTGGGCCAGCACCTTGACCCCCAGCTTGAATGTCATGATGTTGTCGGCGGTGCGCAGGGCCTCGCCGTATTTGAAGTCGATCTCGTGCTGGCCGGCGGCGTGCTCGTGGTGGGAGGCCTCCACCTCAAAGCCCATCTGCTCCAGGGCCAGGCAGATCTCCCGGCGGGTGGCTTCCCCGTGGTCCAGGGGGCCCAGGTCAAAATAGCCCGCCTCGTCGTTGGTGCGGATGGTGGGCATGCCCTCCTCGTCGGTCTGGAAGAGGAAGAACTCGCACTCGGGGCCCACGTTCAGGGTGTAGCCCATCTTCTCCGCCCGGCGGATTACCCGCTTCAACACCGCCCGGGGGTCCCCCACAAAGGGGGTGCCATCCGGGTTGTACACGTCGCAGATGAGTCGGGCCACTTTGCCCCGCTGGGGGCGCCAGGGGTAGATGCAGAAGGTGTCAAGGTCGGGCACCAGAAACTGGTCGGAGGCGATGACATCGGTGAAGCCCTCGATGGAGTTGCCGTCGATGGAAACCCGGCCGTCCAGGGCCCGGGAGAGCTGGGAGGCGGTGATGGCCACGTTTTTCAGCTGGCCCAGCACATCCACGAACTGCATGCGGATGAACTTGACGTCCTCCTCCTCGATGACGCGGGCGATATCTTCTTTGCTCAGAGACACGGAGCGCACTTCCTTTCCTCTGTTTCCTGTTCCACAGGTGGCGTCCGGCTGGGGCCGGCACTTCATCGCTGTCAACCGGCAAACAGCCCATATTATACACTTAGTATACACGACCTCCCACATCTGTCAAGCATTCCGCAGTTTTTTTGAAGCACAAAATTCAGCTACAGTCAGTTTTTCATAAATTTTTCGGGACAAAATGGGGCGCTTTGCGTGAATTTGAATAAACATAAAATTTGACTTGCAAATTCTGTGAAATTGTTGTATGCTGTTTACAGTCAGATATCGAGCCGCGTCAGCCGGCGGGCAGTATAAACACGTTCTCAGGGAGACAAAGGGGTCTTACAAACAGGTGCCTTGTCTCCCTTTGCCGTATTTCCCCCGGCAATCTTATAGGAAAGGGCTGTTAGCACAATGAACATCTCCGAAATCTTTGGCTCCAACGTCTTCAATGAGTCAGTCATGCGGGAGCGGCTGCCCAAGCAGGTTTTTGCCGAGGTCATGGACGTCATGGCCCACGGCGGCCAGATCAGCATGGCCTCCGCCGACGTGGTGGCCAACGCCATGAAGGACTGGGCCGTGGAAAAGGGCGCCACCCACTACACCCACTGGTTCCAGCCGCTGACTGGCTCCACCGCCGAGAAGCACGACTCCTTCCTCACCGCCCCGGTGGCCGGTAAGACCCTGCTGCAGCTGACTGGCAAGCAGCTGATCATGGGCGAGCCCGACGCCTCCTCCTTCCCCTCCGGCGGCCTGCGGGCCACCTCCTACGCCCGGGGCTACACCGCCTGGGACATGACCTCCCCTGCCTTCGTCAAGGAGATGGCCTGCGGCAACATCCTCTGCATCCCCACCATCTTCGTCTCCTACACCGGCGAGGCCCTGGACACCAAGACCCCGCTGCTGCGCTCCATGGAGGCCATCAGCCAGCAGGCCATCCGCATCGTCCGCCTCTTCGGCAACACCGAGGCCCAGAAGGTGGCCGCCTCCGTCGGCCCCGAGCAGGAGTACTTCCTGGTGGACCGGGAGAAGTATCTGAAGCGCCGGGACCTGATCTACTGCGGCCGCACCCTCTTCGGCGCCCCCGCCCCCAAGGGTCAGGAGCTGGACGACCAGTACTTCGGCGTCATCCGGGAGCGGGTGGGCGCCTTCATGAAGGACCTGAACATTGAGCTCTGGAAGCTGGGCATCACCGCCACCACCCAGCACAACGAGGTGGCTCCCGCCCAGCACGAGATGGCCCCCATCTTCTCCCTGGCCAACGTGGCCGTAGACCAGAACCAGCTGGCCATGGAGACCATGAAGCGGGTGGCCACCCGGCACGGCCTGGTCTGCCTGCTCCACGAGAAGCCCTACGCCGGCGTCAACGGCTCCGGCAAGCACAACAACTGGTCCATCAGCACCGACCTGGGCGAAAACCTGATGGACCCCGGCGACGACCCCATGCACAACCTCCAGTTCCAGCTGGTGCTCGCCTGCATCCTGAAGGCGGTGGACACCCACGCCGACCTGCTGCGCCAGAGCGCCAGCGACGTGGGCAATGACCACCGGCTGGGCGCCCAGGAGGCCCCTCCCGCCATCATCTCCATCTTTCTGGGCGATCAGCTGGATCAGATGGTGCAGAGCATCATCTCCGGCACCACCAGCGGCAGCGCCCACGCCGGCAGCCTGAACTCCGGCGTGTCCACCATCCCGGTGCTGACCAAGGACGCCACCGACCGGAACCGCACCTCCCCCTTCGCCTTCACCGGCAACAAGTTTGAGTTCCGCATGGTGGGCGCCAGAGACTCCATCGCCGCCCCCAACACCACCTTGAACGCCATCGTGGCCGAAGCCTTCTGCGAGGCCGCCGACGTGCTGGAGCAGGCCGACGACTTCGAGACCGACTGCAAGGCCCTGATCAAGCAGTACCTGACCGAGCACCAGCGCATCATCTTCAACGGCAACGGCTACTCTGAGGAGTGGGTGGAGGAGGCCGCCCGCCGCAGTCTGCCCAACATCCCCTCCATGGTGGCCGCCATCCCCGCCCTGACCACCGAGAAGGCCGTCAGCCTCTTCGAGAAGTTTCACATCTTCACCAAGGTGGAGCTGGAGTCCCGGGCCGAGGTCCTCTACGAGGGCTACTCCAAGACGATCAACATCGAGGCCCACACCATGCTGCACATGGTGCCCAAGCACTACATCCCCGCAGTCATCCGCTTCACCACCGAGCTGGGCAACTCCATCACCTCCGTCTCCTCCGCCTGCCCCGACACCGACGTATCCGTCCAGACCAAGCTGCTGGACCAGATCTCCGAGCTGCTGGTCAAGGCCAACGCCGCCCTGGAGGCCCTGAAGGCGGTGACCGCCGAGACCAACGCCATCCAGGACGCCTGCCAGATGGCCAATGCCTTCCACGACAAGGTGATGCCCGCCATGGCTGACCTCCGCGCCCCCGTCGACGAGCTGGAGCTGCTGGTGGATAAGGACTACTGGCCCGTGCCCACCTACGGCGACCTGATGTTCGAGGTCTGAGCGCCTCCCCTGCGATACGCCGCTTTCCTCTCTTCTCCAAAAGCGAGACCCGTCCGTCCTGTGCGGACGGGTCTCGCACGTCCGGGGAACCCACCCTTGTCTGGGGCGGCGGCGTATGGTATAATGACTAAAATGCCATGTCGGCCGGGCCGCCATGGTACGCAAGCACGACAGAGAAAATTCCAGGATCGGGGGAGGCTGTCCCATGAGTGAGACCTTGAAACTGCGCACCACTGCCTTCGGGGGCTTCCAGCGCCAGGATGTGGTGGATTATATCGAACAGACCGCCCGGGAGCACGCCGCCCAGCTCAACGCCCTGCGCGCTGAGTTGAAGCAGGCCCAGGAAAAGCTGTCCGCCCTGGAGGGGGAGAAGGCCCGGGCCGACGTCCTGGCCCAGCGCTGTGAGGACCTGTCCGCCCGGGTGGACGCCCTGGCCCCCCTAGAGGGGGAGACGGAGACCCTGCGGGCCCAGGTGGAGGAGTACCGGCCCCAGGCGGAAGCCTACCGGGAGCTGAAGGACCGGCTGGCCGGCATCGAGCTGGACGCCCAGACCCGGGCCGCCCAGCTGCTCCACCAGGCCGAGGAGGAGGCCCAGGCCAAGCGCGCCGAGGCCCAGGTCCTGCTGGACCGGGTGCTCAACGAGTACAGCCGGCTGGGCACCAGCGCCGACAGCGCCATCACCGACGTGATCTGCAAGCTCACCGACCTGCGGGCCTCCCTGGCCGGGCTGAGCGACCTCCAGGCCCAGATGGGAGGGGACAACAATGGGTAAGGCGCTCCGGATCTCCACCGACCAGCTCCGGGACCACCTGCCCCAGTTGCGGGCCGGGGACCGGGTGCTGCTCTCCGGCACCATCTACACCGCCCGGGACGCCGCCCATAAGCGGCTGTTCGCCCTGCTGGACGCGGGGGAGCCCCTCCCCTTCCCGATCCGGGACGCAGTGATCTACTACGCCGGCCCCACTCCGGGCCAGCAGGGCATGGCCGTGGGGGCCTGCGGCCCCACCACCGCCAGCCGGATGAACGCCTTCGCCCCCCGGCTGCTGGATCTGGGGCTGGCGGCCATCATCGGCAAGGGGGAGATGAGCCCCCAGGTGCAGGAGGCCCTGGTCCGCAACGGGGCCTGCTTCTTCGCCGCCGTGGGGGGCGCCGGGGCGCTGATCGCCAAGTGCATCACCGCCGCCGAAGTCATCGCCTTCGACGACCTGGGGTGCGAGTCCATCAAGCGGATGACCATCCGGGAGCTGCCCCTGACCGTGGCCCTGGACTGCCAGGGGGGCAACCTCTACCGGTCCGGTCGGGCGGCCTACGAGAGATGACAGCTCCGCCTTACCTCCTGCCACAGAATCAAACACAGAACACAGCAAAAGGCCGTGCCTGCCCCGGGAAATGGGGCGGCACGGCCTCTTTTTTCTCTTATACCCGGGCCATGGGGTCAGAATACCTGGGCACAGATGGCCTCCAGCGCATCCTCCGTCAGGGGCTGGGAGCAGGTCACCCAGGCCACCCGGTTCTCCTGCCGCAGCAGCACGGTCTTGCCCTCCCGGCTGGTGTAGCCGTACGCCGTCTCGCTCCAGCTCCCGGTGGCAAGGGTGCGCTCCACCACCGCCTGGGCCAGGGCGCCGTTCAGGCAGCGGTAGACCTGGCTGCTGACCGACTCCTCCTCGGTCATCTCCCAGTAGGAGGTGCTGCGCACCAGCAGGGTGCCGCCGGTGGTATAGCTGCTGTAGGTCAACGTCCCTTCCAGCCCCAGGTCGGACAACTGGACCACCGGCGCATCCCCCCACTGGTTGTGCAGGGCGCTGCCGCCGGAGCTGGTCTGGCTCACGTTGGGGAACAGCAGCCCCAGGCAGAGCACCAGGGCGCACACCCCAGCCAGGCTCAGCCCCAGCCCCCGGCTGCGCATCCACAGGGTCAGGGCGCAGGCCAGGCCGATGAGCCCTACAAAGCCCGCAAAATACAGGGTGTGGGCCGTCTCGTCCAGCATGGTGGCCAGGAAGAGCAGCAGAAAGCTGCCCACCATCACCCAGGGGGTCAGGCCGTGGACCCAGGCGGAGGTGTAGCTGCGCAGGGCGGCCAGATTGGCCGCCGCCAGCGCCACAGCCACGCCCCGGGCCGCCCAGAGCCCCAGGGTGCGGTAGGAGAGATACCAGGGCTCTGGGGCGAACCCGCCCCCCCAGAACATCAGTACAGCCCAGGCCAGCACCCCCAGCAGCAGCACCGGCAGCGTCCACCAGTCGGGCCGCAGGCAGCCGTCCTGGCGGAGCTTATCCTTCAGCCCCGCCTCGTCGGTGTCCCTGCAGGGGATGCTCTTGAAAATGACCATGCCGTTGAAGCCCCCGGCCAGCGCCCAGCCGTAGCGCTCAAAGTCGTCGCCCCGGGGAAAATGACGCTCGCCCCCGCAGGGCACCACCAGATAGCGCAGGTCGGCCCGGCAGGTGGAGGCAAACCGGGCCGTGAACAGCCCCTCGGTGTCCTCCAGCTCCAGGCCCCGCCGGGCCAGCCTGTCCAACCGGGTCTGAAGGTGTGCGGCATCGCAGGCGAGAAAGTAGAGGTATTTTCGCAAGATGATCTCCCCTTTCTCCTTTATCTTAACTCATGGAGATGGACGCTGTCAAATGAACGATTTGCAACCGGGGCCGGAGAGACATGCGGACGGCCCCTGGCAGAGCCCGGAGCCGTCCGCATTTGGAAAAGGGAGAAAGAAAACAGCTGGCGAAAAAGGAGGGAGACAGAAATCTACGGAACAACAAAACAGGCGCTGCGGAAGAGGGGGGATCTCCTGCAGCGCCTTTGCTGTTCTGCCTTATAGTATAGCACAAAAATGCAATTTGTCAATGCGCCAATTGCATATTTGTGGCATCTACCGATTTTTCGTCCTGTTTGTAGCGAATATTGCGCAATTTTACACTTTACTATCCTGCACATCCAGCAGTACGGGAAGCTCCCCGGCAATTTCCAGGCTCTGGAGGCCTACACAGCAGCCGAAGGCCCTGACCCGCACCCCGGCCCGGGCCGCCCGGCAGAGCGCCTCGGAGAACTGCGGGTCGGTCCGCCAGTTGGGGGCCAGGGCCCGCATCCCCTCCATCTGGACCACGAAGCAGATCCAGCTCCGAAAGCCCTCCTCCAGGGCGGCGGTCAGCTCCCGCAGGTGCTTTGTCCCCCGCTGCGTGGGAGCGTCCGGAAAGCGGCACAGGCCGTCCTCCTCCAAGGTCACTCCCTTGACCTCCACCAGATGGCGCTCCCCGCCCCGCTCAAAATAGAAGTCCACCCGGGAGTCCCGGTACCGGTACTCGGGCTTGATCCGGGTCACGCCGCCGATCAGACAGCCGGCGGACAGAAACTCCCCGAACACCTGGTTTGGAGCCTGGGAGTCCATGTTCACCAGCAGGCTGCCCTTCTCCACCGCCACCAGGTCATAGCGGTATTTGCGCTCCGGCCGGCCGGAGTCCACCAGATAGACGTTGGCGCCGGGCACCAGCAGCTCCCGGCAGCGGCCGGTGTTCTTGACGTGGACCTTGGTCTTCTCTCCGTGCAGTCTGACCGTGGCCACAAAGCGATTTTCCCGGGAAATAAAAGACGCCTTTATGATATTGGGATAGCGCATCGGCCGGTCCCCCTTCTCAGTGAAATCGAAATTGGAAAAAGAAAAGCGGTCAGATCTCTCTGACCGCTTTGTGTTGGCATTACCTATCTTCCCGGGCCGTCGCCAGCCAAGTATTGTCGGCGC
>CAZAIF010000019.1:0-21087 GCA_964485125.1 uncultured Oscillospiraceae bacterium
CTATCTGAGGAAAAAACATGGATGCTGTGGTGTGGTTCAAGAGAAACGCATCATAGACCGAGATGGGAGGAGGGGAAGAGATGGATTTTGAACTGCCCACCTGTCCAGAGTGCGGCGAGCCCTTGCTGGATGACCTCAGGGACTTTGCCACCGAGTCCAGGGAGTATGAGGGACCCTTCGGCCATGTGTGCCAGTGGACGTTCCGGGATGTCTCCCTGGAGTGCCCCGGCTGCGGTGTGGAGCTGCTGCTCAACGGCAGCATCGTGGAGGAGGCCGGCGCCAGCGAACAGGACCTGGAGATCACGGCCAACTACGATTGAACCGATGAACTTGAATTCCGGTCCTGCTCTTGCCGGGCCGCTTCCTCCTCCTGCTCGATCTCCCGCAGCAGCTTCTGGTCCGCCTTGGAGCTCAGATCCAGCTTGGCGTACATATCCGGCCGCCGGTCCCGGGTGCGGATGATGGACTGCTTGCGCCGCCACTTGGCCACATTGGCATGGTGGCCGGAGAGCAGGATGGGAGGTACCGCCCGGCCGTGCCACACCTCGGGCCGGGAGTACTGGGGAAACTCCAGCAGCCCGTCCCAGTGGCTTTCGTTCTCATAGCACTCCGGGTCAGAGAGTACCCCGGGCACCAGCCGGCACACCGCGTCGGCCACCGCCATGGCGGGGATCTCGCCGCCGGTGAGCACGAAGTCCCCCAGGGAGATCTCCTCGTCCACACACTCCTCGATAAACCGCTCGTCGATGCCCTCGTAGTGGCCGCAGACCAGGATCAGCCGGTCGTAATCGTCCCGGAGCCGGACCGCGTCCGCCTGCTTGAAGGGCTTGCCGCAGGGGGACATGTAGATGGTGCGCACCCGCTCCCCCTCAGGCACCCCCTCCATGATGTGGGCCCAGCAGCGATAGAGGGGATCGGCCTGCATGACCGCCCCGTGGCCGCCGCCATAGGGGTAGTCATCCACCTGATTTTGCTTGTTGGTGGTGTAGTCCCGGATCTGGTGGCACTCCACCCGGATATAGCCCCGCTCCTGCCCCCGGCCCAAAATGGACTCACAGAGCATATCCCCCACAACGTCGGGGAAGAGGGTCATAATGTCGATCCACATCATTGTTCCAACCCCTCCAGCAGGTGGAAGGAGATATAGCCCTCCGCCTCGTTGATCTCCACCACAAAGTCGGGCACATCAGGGATCAGATAGGTCCGCTCGCCCTTGACCTCGTAGAGGTCCTGGGCCGGATAGGCCAGCACGTCGGTCACCCGGCCAAAGGTCTCGCCGGTGTCCGCCCGCCGGGCCTCCAGGCCGATCAGGTCGGCGATAAAGTGCTCCCCCTCGATCTCCCGGATGTCGCTGCGACGGACCTCAATGATCTTATTCTTGTAGGGGAGGGCGCTGTCGATGTCGGTGACCGCCTCCAGGGTGATCAGAGCGTTGCCCTGGTGGACCCGCACCGAGCGCAGCCCCACCGGCCGGCCGCCGATGTAGACGGTGTCAAACTGGGCCAAAAAGTCCGGCCGGTCGCTCCAGGGCTGGACCTTCAGCTCGCCCCGGATGCCGAAGGTGTTGATGATCTTGCCCGCCTCCAGAAACTCCTTGTTCAACGGTATCGCTCCTTCCAAGCGTGTCGGTAGATAGAAAAGGAAAACCGGGGTGCCGCGGCGCGGCATCCCGGCTTCATCACTCAGTCGACGATATCGACGGTGACCCTGGTGTTCTGACGCTGCGCATAGGAGCGCATCAGCGTGCGGATCTCCTTGGCGATGCGGCCCTGACGGCCGATCACCTTGCCCATATCCTCGGGGGCCACCCGCAGTTCCAGGACGAGCTCGCCATCGCAGTTCACCTCATTGACGCTGACCTGGTCAGGATGGTCCACAAGGTGTTGTGCGATATAGGTCAGAAGTTCTTTCATAACGTCTCGAGCCTCGATTTCTTACAGGACGCCGGCTTTTTTCAGCAGACTCTTCACGGTCTCGGTGGGCTGAGCGCCGGTCTTGATCCAGGCTTGGGCGCGCTCGGCGTCCACCTTGATCTCGGCAGGATCAGTCAGGGGATTGTAGGTCCCGATCTCCTCGATGAAACGGCCGTCCCGGGGATAGCGGGAATCCGCCACCACGATACGATAGAAAGGAGCCTTCTTGGCGCCCATGCGGCGCAGTCTGATCTTAACCATGTATCATTCACCTCCAACAGATTGTTGACTTTTATTTGAAAAGCGCGCTTACAGGTATGCTTGCCGCGCTGATCAACGCTTTTTCTTCTTGCGCTTTTTATTGGGCTTGGTGCGCCCCCTGGAGTGGCCGCCGCCCATGCCGCCCAATCCGCCCAGGCCCGGCATTCCGCCGCCGCCCAGCATGCCCCGCATGGCCTTGGGCATCCGGCCGCCGGTCATCTGGCGGGCCATGTACTGCATTGTCTCGAACTGCTTGAGCACCTGGTTGACCTGCTGTACCGTGGTGCCGCTGCCGGCGGCGATGCGCTTCTTGCGGCTGGCGTTGAGCAGGGAGGGGTCCTCCCGCTCTTTTACGGTCATGGACTGGATGATGGCCTCGGTGCGGGTGAGGATGCTCTCATCCAGCTCATCCTCGTTGACCTTGCCCTGCATGCCGGGGATCATGCCCAGAATATCGGACAGGGAGCCCATCTTGCGCAGCTGGATCAGCTGGTCGTAGTAGTCCGCCAGGGTAAAGCGGTTTTTCTTGAGCTTTTCCTGGAGCTTGGCCGCCTGCTCCTCGTCGAAGTTGGCCTCCGCCTTCTCGATCAGGGAGAGCATGTCCCCCATGCCCAGAATACGGTTGGCCATCCGGTCGGGGTGGAAGACCTCGATCTGGTCCAGCTTCTCGCCCACGCCGGCGAACTTGATGGGCTTTCCGGTGGTGGCCTTGATGGACAGGGCCGCGCCGCCCCGGGCGTCGCCGTCCAGCTTGGTCAGCATCACACCGGTGAGATCCAGGGCGTCGTTGAAGGCCACCGCTGCGTTGACGGCGTCCTGGCCGATCATGGCGTCTACCACCAGCATGATCTCCTGGGGCTGAACCGCGGCCTTGATGCGCCGGAGCTCGTCCATCAGCGCCTCATCCACGTGGAGCCGGCCGGCGGTGTCCAGGAACACCATGTCGTTGCCGTGCTTGCGGGCGTGGTCCACCGCTGCGGTGGCGATCTCCACCGGGTCGATCTGGCCCATCTGGAACACAGGCACGCCCACCTGTTCGCCCACCACTTCCAGCTGTTTGATGGCGGCGGGGCGGTAGACGTCGCAGGCCACCAGCAGGGGACGGCGTCCATTGCGCTTGCAGTAGCCGGCCAGCTTGGCGGCGTTGGTGGTTTTACCGGCGCCCTGCAGGCCCACCATCATGATGACCGTGGGGCCCTTGGGGGCGGTGATGATGCCCTCGGCCTTGCCGCCCATCAGCTCGGTCAGCTCTTCGTTGACGATCTTGATGACCATCTGGGCGGGGGAGAGGGCCTTCAGCACGTCGGCGCCCACTGCCCGCTCGGTGACCCGGTTGACAAACTCCTTGACCACCTTGAAGCTGACGTCGGCCTCCAGCAGGGCCAGCCGGACCTCCCGCATCGCCTCCCGGACATCGGCCTCGGTCAGCCTGCCCTTGCCCCGCAGGCGGTTAAACGCATTGGTGAGTTTTTCGGTCAATCCCTCAAAGGCCATGGGTTACTCCTTCAGCTTTGCCGCGCAGTCGCGGATCTCCTGGGCCAGCCGCAGCAGGTCGGAGCTGGCATAGCGCTCCTCGTTGATCATCATGATCTGGCTGGCGGCGTTATCGATCTGGGCGCTGAGCTTCTGCATCTCCAGAAACCGTGCCACGATGCCGGTCTTGTCCTCCAGTTCGGTGAGGATGGCCTCGGCCCGGACCAGCACGTCCCGCACGCCCTGGCGGGTGATGCCGGCGTTCTCCGCGATCTCCGCCAGGGAGAGGTCCTCGTTGTAGTAGAGGTCAAAAAACTCCTTCTGGCGGCCGGTGAGCAGATCACCGTAAAAATCAAACAGCATTGTCATGCGGAATGCCTTGTCTTTCATGGTGATCCCCCCGGCTCATTGATGCTGCGGTAAAGCACGTGCGCTTTACAACAAGAGGGATTTTACTATAATTTGATGCGTCTGTCAAGTGTTTTACCTTGTATATTTCGCGCAAAAAAGGGGAAAGCTGTGGTACTTCTTTTTGTGGAGGCACAAGATGGACGGATTGGATCGGTATGCATCCGGACAAGAGGCCGGAATGGCACTGGAGTCTGGTACGCTTCGCAGCCTGCGCCCTCAAAGGGAGCAGCTGGCCCGATGGGTCAGGCGGCTGGAGCGTTATATGGGACGCATGGAGCCGCCCGGGCCCGGGGACCCGGAGCGCTGGCTGTGGGACAACCAGTATCTGATCCAGATGGCGGCCCAGAACGCCAGGGAGGGCCTGCGGAGGGCAAAAAAACTTCCTGCTCTGGCTGCGGACGGCGATACATGCCGTCTGACCGCCCTGGCGGGGCAGATTCTGTCCTCGCCTGAGCCGCCGGCCCAGGATGATCTGACCGCGTTCCTGCGGGGGGTACAGACCCGGACACCGCTGCTGGAGCGGGAGCTGCGGGCGCTGCTGCCCGCCCTGCAATGGGCGGCGCTGGAGACGATCTCCGACGCCCTCAGGGCGGACCGGGCACAGCGGGAGGCCGCGTTTCGCCGGGTGTGCTCCGCGCTGCAAGGCTGGAGCCGGCTGGATTTTCAAGCGGTGGCCGAACAGGCCAGCCAGATCCATGCCGCTTTCCTGGCGGATCCCACCGGGGACTATGCCCGTATGCCCTCAGGGGACAGGGCCAAATACCGGAGGCGCATGGAACGTCTGGCGCTGAAATCCGGTTCCGATGAGGCTGAGGCCGCCCGGGCTCTGGTGGAGCGGGCCGGGGAGGGGCACATCGGTTTTCTGCTCTTTGCAGGAGATTCCCTTCCACTGCGGGCCATTCGGGCATGTTGCGCCCCGGCCCTGCTTCTGGCCAGCCTGTTGCTCGCCCTCTGCCTGGGCTTCCGGACGGGGCAGGGCTGGCTGTTTGTGCTGTTCTGGCTGCCCGCGGCCCAGATTTGGAAGTCGGCTTTCGATGCGGTTTTGGTTCGCTTCCTGCCCCGCCGGCCGGTGTTCCGGCTGTCGCTTCCCAGCGGGTTTACCCCTGAGGAGCGCACATTGGCCGTCTTGTCGGCGGTCATCGGTGGGAAAGAAGATCTGGAATTGGTCAACCAGCTGGAGCGCATTTTCTTAGCCAACCGGGACTGTGGAGGGGAGCTCTCACTGGGCATCCTCGCGGACTATCCCGAGCGGAATGTTCCCATGTCCCAGGCGGACCGGGACGGCCTGCGCCGGCTGGCCACCGCCTTGGACCGGCTGAACCGCCGGTATGGGGGATGTTTTTTCCTGTTTTTCCGCCCGCCGGTCTATCAACCGGCGCAGGGGGCCTTTGCGGGTTGGGAACGGAAGCGGGGGGCGCTGCTGGAGCTGGCCCGGCTGCTCCGGGGGCGCAGATCCGGCATTGAGGTCTACTCCGGCGACCGTACACGGCTGAACGGGGTAAAGTATCTGGCTGTCTTGGACAGCGACACCGATCCGGGGGTAGGCGGCCTGCGGCCGCTGGTGGGTGCCATGCGCCATCCCTTGAACCGTCCCCGTATGGACGAGCAGAGACGGGTGGTGACGGGCGGATACGGCATCCTTCAGCCCCGGATGCTCACCCGGCTGGCCGGCGCCAGGGCCAACCCCTTCACCCGTCTGTTTTCCGGCGGGACGGGCGGCGACCCTTACCGGGGGGAGCAGGGCGAGCTGTGCCATGACCTGTTTGACGCCGCGCCCTTCTGCGGCAAAGGGGTGCTGGACATCGACTGCCTCCTGTTCTGCCTGGATGGCCGGCTCCCCCAGCAGAAGGTGCTCTCCCACGACATCCTGGAAGGCGCCTTTCTCCACGCCGGCACCCTGAGCCAGGTCAGCTTTTGGGAGGGATTCCCCCAAAGCGTGTCGGCCTATTACCGCCGCCAGCACCGGTGGGTGAGGGGAGACTGGCAGAACTACCCCTGGATCGGCCCTAAAAGCCCGACAGAAGAGGGCGGCGAGGCCAATCCCATCAGCGCCCCTTCCCGGTGGAAGCTGGCGGACAATCTGCGCCGCAGCCTGACCCCGGTGGTTCAGATGCTGTGCCTGCTGCTGGACGGAGCTACCGGGGGCGCTTTGGGCTGGCTGGGCTGGACTGCCCTGGCCTCGGTGGCGGCAGAACCGGTGCTGGCTGCCCTGCTGTCGCTGGGGCCTCGGCCCCGGCGGCGGTTCCACGCCCGGGTGCTGGGCGGGGGGAGCGGGGTGCTGGCTGTTGTTTTGACCCGGCTGGCGCTGCTGCCCTTGGAGGGCTGGACCGATCTCTCCGCCATCTGCACCGCGCTGTGGCGCAGTCTGGTCTCCCGAAAGCACCTGCTCCAATGGACCACCTCGGCCCAGCAGGGGACCCGGGACCGGCCGCTCTGGCCGGTCTGCCTGCCCATGCTGGCGGCGGGGCTCTTCCTCGCCCTGACAGCCCGGCAGCCGGCGGCGCTGCTGCTGGCCCTGCTATGGCTGGCCTCTCCCGTGGTGGTGACCTGCCTGGAGCACAGGCCGCCAAAGGCCAGACTGCGGACGGAGGAGCGGGCCTTCCTGCTCCACGAGGCGGAGCTGATCTGGGGCTTCTTTGCCGATTTTTTGAAAGCGGAGCGCAATTTCCTGCCCCCGGACAACTACCAGCTCCGGCCCTATCAGGGCCCGGCGGAGCGCACCTCCCCCACCAACATCGGCTTTGCCGCCCTGAGCTGTCTGGCGGCGGTGGATCTGGAACTGGAACGCCGGGATTCCGTCCTTGCCAGGCTGGAGGGTATGCTGGACACCCTGGAACGGATGGAGAAGTGGAAGGGCAATCTCTACAACTGGTATCACACCGTCACCCTGCGCCCGCTGAAGCCAAAAGTGGTCTCTTCGGTGGACAGCGGCAACCTGTGCGCCTGCCTGTTCGCCCTCTCCGCCGGACTGGAGGAACTGGGGCGGGCCGATCTGGCCCGGCGGGCCCAGGCGCTGGCCCGCAAGACCGACCTGGGCGCCCTCTACGATTCGGACAAGCACCTGTTCTATGTCTCTTACCAGCCGGATGGGGACCAGTGGTCCCAGGCCCACTATGACCTGATGGCCAGCGAGGCCAGGCTGCTGAGTTATGCTGCCCTGGCTCTGGGCCAGGTGGAGGGGCGGCACTGGTCCGCCCTGAGCCGGGCCCAGGCCCGATCCCATGGGTATCAGGGCATGGTGTCCTGGTTTGGCACCATGTTTGAGTATTTCATGCCCCATTTGCTGCTCCCGCTGCCTGAGGACTCGCTGCTGTATGAGAGCTTGGCCTTCTGCGTCTGTGAGCAGCACTCCTATGGCCGGCTGCGGGGGATACCGTGGGGCATTTCTGAGTCCGCAGTGCCGACATTGGATCAGAACGGATGTTATGGCTATCGGGCCAACGGCGTCCCCACCGCCGCGCTGAGCCGCCTGCCGGAGCGGGCGCCGGTGCTGGCCCCCTACGCCGCCTATTTGGCCCTCTCCCTGCTGCCCCACCGGGCGGTGGAAAATCTGCGCAGGCTCCGCGCCGACGGGCTGGAGGGGAAGTATGGGCTTTATGAGGCGGCGGAATACAGCCAAAAGGGGATTACACCGGCCAGAAGCTGGATGTCTCACCACATGGGCATGAGCTTGGCGGCCATCGACAACGCGCTGGGAGAGAACATCCTGGTACGGCGGCTGATGTCGGTCCCGGAGTTTGCGGCCTGCCGCTCCCTGCTGGAGGAGGCGGTTCCCCGGGGAGACAAGCCGCTGAGGCGGCATCTGCGGCCTATACCGAGGCAAAAGGCCCAGGAGAAGCCGCCCTGGCAGCTGCAGGGGGAGGGATATGATCCGGAGCATCCGGTCTGCGTGCTGCTCCGCTCCGGAGCGCTGTCCGCCCTGGTCAGCAACGCCGGAGCGTGCTGGCTGCGCTGTGAGGGGGTGGATTTGACAGACCGGCGGCATCCTCCGGCCCTGTTCCTGCGCAGAGAGCAACAGATGGTTCAGCTCTTTCCCTGTGAAGCGGGAGCAGACGTCCGCTGGACGCTGGGCGAGAGGCGGTGCGCATTCACCCGGACGCTGGACGGCGCCGAGGCCACATTGGAGCTGGAGCTGTCCGCCCAGGGAGGGTTGGCGTGGACGGCGGAGTTGACCGGGACCAGAAACAGGGAGTCGGACACAGTGTACTTCCTGCTGCGGCCCCAGCTCGCCTCGGAGCGGGATTTCTGGGCCCACCCCGCCTTTTGCCTGCTGCGGATCGAGACGGAGCACAATGCCCGGCGTGTCACTTTCCGCCGCCGGGATGAAGGGGGAGATGCCTACCCGGTTCTGGGCTGCGGCTGGACAGCTCCGGCCATTCAGAGCGCCACAGGCCCCCGGGCGTCAAAGCGGCTGGCAGAACTGGGCCTGCCCCAGGGTGAACCCGTCTTGCTGCTGGAGCTTTCCGGTACAGGTGCGGTCGGCAATTTGCCGCAGCTCTCGGTCCGGCTGGATGCCGGCGAAACTGTCCTCCGGCCGGAGACGGCAGATCACTTGCCCCCGGCGCTTCTGGAACGCTCCGCTCGTCTGCTGCCGGAATTGGTTTTTTCACCCAGAATCGGGCAGTCCGGAAGTCCGGCCCCCCAGAGCAGCCTATGGGCGCTGGGCATCTCCGGGGACGATCCCATTGTGATCGCGCCGCCGCCGGGTCGGCGGGAGGAGTGGAATCTGCTGCTCCAGCTCTGGCGGCATCTGTGCGCCGGAGGGGTACCATTTGACCTGGTCATTGTGGCGGAGGAAGCCCAGTCAGTCCGGCTGCGGGCCTGGGCGGAGGAGAACGGCATTTCCTGGGGCGGACACCGGGGGGTCCACCTGCTTCCGGCCAGCACAGAAACCGAAGCGCTGCTGCGGGGCATGGCCTGCGCCGATCTGGAGCATCTGCCGGGGATTTCGCTGCGCGCCCCGACGGACGGCGCTCCCCGCGTCTGGGCGCTGTCCCGGCCCGGGTCTATCCGCTGGCATTGGGAAGCAGACCGCTTTGTCCTCTCCTGCCATGGCGGACTTCCTCCCGTCCGGTGGAGCATACCGCTGTCAAACGGCGCCTTTGGCTATCTCGCCTTGGACACCGGGGGCGGCTATCTCTGGGCCCGGAATGCCAGGATGTTCCGCATCACGCCTTGGGACAACGATCCCTGGGCCCAGGAGGGGCCGGAGGACCTTGTCCTGACGCTGGAGGGACAGAGCGTTTCCCTGTTTGCCCGCCGGGACGGCCTGGACTGCACAGTCACCTTTGGCCCGGGCTGGCTGCGGTGGGAGAAGGATCTGGGGGCTGGCCGCCGCTCTGTGCTGACGGCCTTCGTGCCGCCGGACCAAAACGAGCGGGTCTTTTTGCTGGAGCTGGAGCAGATGACGCCGGATGCCCGCCTCGCCTGGCGCCTGCGGCCCCAGATGGGAGAATACCCCACCCAAAACCTTTGGGCGGCGGCGAAAAACCGGGAGAATAGGATTTGGCTCACCAACCCGGTCTCCGGCCTGGGCGGGATCGTCCTGTCTTTCTCGGGGGTCTGGGAGGAGATCCAACTGCCGGAAGGGCGGCGGCATGACCTGTGTCTGAGCGCCCCGGCCGCCGGACGGCTCGTCCTCCAGGCGGGGGAGCCCTGCGCGGATCTGACCCCAGATGAGGCCCAGGCACTGCTGGAGGAGACCCAGCGCCGCTGGCGGAGCCGGTGCGGTGTCCTGGAGGTGGAGACGCCGGACCCGGCGCTGAACCACTACCTGAGCTTCTGGGGCCAGTATCAGGTCCAGGTCAGCCGGATGCTGGCCCGCACCTCGGTCTACCAGTGCGGCGGGGCCTACGGGTTCCGGGACCAGCTGCAGGACTGCTGTGCCCTGCTCCTCAGCGCCCCGGATCTGGTCCGGGAGCACATCCTGCGCTGCTGCCGTCACCAATTCCAAGAGGGGGACGTGCTCCACTGGTGGCACGAGGACCCCAGAGGCGGGGCGGATGCCGGCGTGCGCACCCGGATGACCGACGACCTGCTCTGGCTGCCCTATACCCTCTCGGTGTGGTGGGAAGAGACCGGCCAGACCGATTTGCTTCTGGAACAGGCGCCCTATCTGGCCGGGGCCAGGCTGGGCCCGGAGGAGCGGGACCGCTATTTTGCCCCGGAGACAGGGAAGGAACGGGAGAGCGTCTACCGCCACGGCATCCGGGCCATCGAGTGCGTCCTGGGCCGGGGCGTGGGGGAACACGGCCTGTGCAAAATGGGCGGAGGGGACTGGAACGACGGCATGGACCGGGTGGGAGCGGCGGGCCGGGGGGAGAGCGTCTGGCTGACCTGGTTTGCCGCCCTGGTGCTGCGGCGCTTCGCCCCTGTATGCGAGGCCATGGGAGAACAGGAGCGGGCCGGGCGCTACCGGGCCACCGCCGACGCCCTGGCCGAGGCCGGGGCGCGCAGCTGGGACGGGGCGTGGTTTTTGCGGGGCTATTTTGACTCCGGCGCGCCTCTGGGCGGACGAAATTGCCCGGAGTGCCAGATCGACTCCATCTCCCAGAGCTTTGCCGCCCTGGTGCTGGGGGACTGCCCCCAGACCCGGATGGCCATGGAGCGCGCCCACGCCCTGCTGATGGACGAGGACAGCGGCACAGTGGCCCTGCTGACTCCACCCTTTGACGGGAAGGGGTCCAATCCGGGTTATATCGCCGACTACAGGCCCGGCAGGCGGGAAAACGGCGGCCAGTACACCCACGCCGCCGTTTGGATGGCCCTGGCCTGGTTCCGGCTGGGGGAGTCGGAGCGGGGCTGGTCGGTGCTGCGCACTCTCCTGCCGGAGCACCATCCGATAGAGCGCTATCGGGCGGAGCCCTTTGTCCTGGCGGCGGATGTCTCCCGGGCGCCGGGGGAGGAGGGGGCCGCCGGCTGGAGCTGGTACACCGGCGCGGCGGGCTGGTACTGGCGGGTGGCGGTGCAGGAGCTGCTGGGCATCCGCTTCCGGGGCAGGCGGCTATATCTGGAGCCCAATCTGCCCGCCGGCTGGGACGGCTACCGGGCGACGCTGCGGCTGGAGGGCCTGACCTTGCAGATCCACGTCCAGATTGCGGAGCGGGAACAGCTGCTGTTGGACGGAACGCCGGCCCGGCAGGGCCTCCTTCTGGATGACCTGAATGGCGCCCACATCCTCCAGGTGGAATTTCTTCGAAAAAGAGGGTGCGCACCCGGTGGAAATCATGTATAATAACCCTGTCAAGTCCCCGGCGGCGGATCGCCGCCCGGGGGACAAGTGTGAACAGACGGGAGGCGTGTGGATTGACCACGGAGCAAATGGAACTAATGCCGGGCGTCTGCCTGACGGTGGTTCGGACGGATAAATTCAAGAGCAGCCACTGGTCGCTGCGGCTGCTCGCCCCCCTCCGGCGGGAGACGGCGGCGATGAACGCCCTGCTGCCCTCTGTGCTGCGCCGGGGCACCGCCCGGCTGCCCGACCTGACCGCCCTGTCCGCCGCCCTGGATGAGCTCTACGGCGGCGCCATCGAGTCCGCCGTCCGCAAGTGCGGGGATATGCAGTGCGTCGGCTTTGAGGCCAGCTTCCTGGATGACGCCCTGGTCCCGGAGCCGGGCGGCATTTTGGACCGGGCAGCCTCTCTGCTGGGGGAGCTGCTGCTCCATCCGGCCACCAAGAGCGGACGCCTGCGGCAGGATTATGTCAACAGCGAGCGGGACAACCTGGTCCGCCTGATCCGAAGCGCCCGCAACGACAAGGCCCAGTACGCCCGGGAGCGGCTCATCGAGGAGATGTTTTCCGGCGAGGCCTACGCCGTGGGCAGGCTGGGCACGGCGGAGGAGGCGGAGAAGATCCATCTCTCCAAGCTCTTCGCCCAGTACCAGACCATGTTGGAGCGCGCCCCCGTCGAGCTGTTCTACTGCGGCTCGGCCCCCACCCGCCGGGTGGAGCTGGCCTGGCGGGAGGCGCTGCAGGGTCTGCCACGGGGCGGGGTGCGCTATCCGGTGGAGACCGACGCCCACCGGCCGCCCCAGCGGGAGGTGCGGCTGTTTGAGGAGCACCTGGACGTGGGTCAGGGCAAGCTGGTACTGGGCTTCCGTATCGGCTTCGGCCTGAGCGACGCGATGTACCCGGCCATGCTGGTGTGCAACGCCATGTTCGGCGGCACCACCAATTCCCGGCTCTTTCTTCATGTGCGGGAGCGGCTGTCCCTGTGCTATTCCGCCAGCTCCGCCCTGGTCAGCCTGAAGGGGCTGGTGCTGGTGAGCTGCGGCGTAGACCCGGCCAACTTCGACGCCGCCCAGGAGGAGGTCCTCCGCCAGCTCTCCCAGCTGCAGCAGGGGGAGTTTTCCACCCAGGAGTTTGAGGCCGCCCGGCGGAGCGTGGTTCACGACCTGCGCTCTGCCCTGGATGAGCAGGGGCGGATGTGCTCCTATTGGCTGATGCACCGGGCCGGGGGTGAGGTGTTTGATCTGGAGCAGCTCATCACCCGGGTGGAGGATGTGACCGAGGGGCTGGCTGCGGCCGCAGCCATGGAATTGCAGCTGGACAGCGTATATCGCCTGTCCGGCCCGGAACCCGGAAAGGGAGGGGCGGAATGAAAGAGCTCAACTACCCCCGGCTGGGAGAGCGGTGTTACTTTGACACGCTGGTCAACGGCCTTTCGGTCTATGTGCTGCCAAAGGCCGGCTTCTCCAAGAGCTTTGCCTTTTTTGCCACCCATTACGGGGGTGCGGATGAGCGGTTCCGCACCGGGGAGCGCTGGCGGCAGACCCCCGGCGGTGTGGCCCACTTTCTGGAGCACAAGCTCTTCGATATGCCAGAGGGGAACGCCCTGCAGACCATGTCCGCCCGGGGCGCGTCTCCAAACGCCTTTACCTCCACCGACCTGACCGGGTACTACTTCACCTGCACCGATCAGTTTTACGAGAACCTGCGTACCCTTCTGACCTTTGTCACAACCCCCTATTTTACCGAGGAGGGTGTGGCCAAAGAGCAGGGCATCATCGGCCAGGAAATCCGCATGATCCAGGACAATCCCGGCTGGCGCCTCTATCAGAATCTGCTGCAGGCCCTCTACGCCAGCCACACCAGCCGCAACAGCGTGGCGGGCACGGAGGAATCCATCGCCCGGATCACCCCGGGCGTGCTGGAGCTCTGCCACCGCACCTTCTATCAACCCTCCAATATGGTACTGTGCGTGGCCGGCAATGTGGACCCCCGGCGGGTGTTCCAGATGGCGGCCGCCCTGGTGCCCTCCGTCCCGCCCCAGACGGTGGAGCGGGACCACGGCGGGCCGGAAAAGCCGGAATCCGCCAGCCAGGAGGTGACCCTGGAGATGGAGGTCTCCGCCCCCAGCTTCCTGCTGGGCTTCAAGGCGGAGCCGGGGGGCTCCCTGCGGCGCAAGCTGGCCGGGACCCTGGCAGCGGAGCTGCTGGCGGGGGAGTCCAGCCCGCTCTACGCCCGGCTCTATCAGCAGGGGCTCATTGACAAGAGCTTTGGCGTGGAATTCGACGCCGGGCCGGAGACCGCCTGCTTTATCTTCGGCGGCGACAGCCCCGACCCCGCCCGGGTGTCTGAGGCCATCCTCAACGAGGGGGTGCGCGTCGCCTGGAACGGACTGGATGAAGCGCTGTTCCGCCGGGTGCGCCGGGCGGTCTACGGCGCCAAGGTGCGGGCGCTGAATTCCTTCGAGCACACCTGCATCCAGTTGGCCCAAGGATATTTCGAGGGCTATCAGTACCTGGATTTCTCCTCCGTCTACGAGCAGATCACCCGCCAGGAGGTGGAGGAGCTGCTGCGAGAGTCCATCACCGGGGTGCGCAGCGCCCTGTCCATCGTCAAACCCAAAGGAGCGTAAACAACAGACATGAATCCCATTGTATTCCCCGGCCTCGGGCTGGAACTGCACATCTCCAGGGTGGCCTTTTCCATCTTTGGAAAGGACGTCTACTGGTACGGCATCATCATTGCCTTCGGCTTCCTGGTGGCCATCGCCTACTGCTACCGCTGCGCGGTGCAGTTCGGTGTCCCCAGGGACCGGGTCTTTGATTTTATTATCTTTGCCGCCCCCGGCGGCATCATCGGAGCCCGCATCTACTATGTGCTCTTTTACCAATCCCTCTACCGGAATCCGGACGGCTCCTTCAACTGGAGGGAGGCCGTCGCCATCTGGGACGGGGGGCTGGCCATCTACGGCGGTGTGATCGCGGCCGTCATCATCCTGATCATTTTCTGCGCCGTCACCCACATCAAGTTCTGGGCCTTTGCCGACGTGGGAGCCTACGGCCTGTTCATCGGCCAGGCCATCGGCCGCTGGGGCAACTTCTGCAACCAGGAGGCCTACGGTGCCGAGACCACCCTGCCCTGGCGGATGGGCCTGACCGTGGGGGGCGAGTACATCGAGGTGCATCCCACCTTTCTCTATGAATCCCTCTGGAATGTGGCCGGCCTGGCCTTTGCCCACTTCGTGCTGCGCAAAAAGCGGAAGTTTGACGGGGAGGTGTTCCTGTTCTACCTGGCCTGGTACGGCCTGGGCCGGATGTGGATCGAGGGGCTGCGCACCGACAGCCTGTATCTCTTTGACACCGGCATCCGGGTCTCCCAACTGCTGGCGGGGCTGTGCTTTATCATTGCCGGCGCACTGCTGCTGGTGCTGGTCGTCAAACTGAAGGCCGATCCCAGCCGGCTCTATGTCAATCAGGTGGCCGCCGCCCGGAAAGCCGACGCTGGGGCGTCCTTCTCCGCGCCGGAACAGGGCGGGGCTGACACGGCGGAAGAGCTGGCCGAAACAGAAGAGAAGCATGAGACGGAGGGGACAGAAGATGGCAGCAGTTCTGATTGACGGGAAGGCCTTGGCGGCCAAGTGCAAGGCCCGGGTGGCGGAGCAGACGGCGCAGCTGCATTCCCGCCCCGGCCTGGCGGTGATCTTGGTGGGGGAGAATCCCGCCTCCAAGGTCTATGTCAGGGGAAAGCGCCGGGACTGCGAGGAGTGCGGCATCTACAGCGAGGAATTTGACCTGCCCGCCGCCGCTGGCCAGAAGGCCCTGCTGGAGCTGGTGGACGTACTGAACGAGCGGCCGGAGATCGACGGCATCCTGTGCCAGCTCCCCCTGCCGGAGGGCTACGACTACGACGAGCAGGAGGTGCTGCTCCACATCGACCCGGGCAAGGACGTGGACGCCTTCCACCCGGTCAACGTGGGCAAGATCATGATCGGCGATTCCGATTTCCTGCCCTGTACCCCGGCCGGCGTCATGCGGATGCTGGAGGAGTACGGCATCGACCCCGCCGGGAAACACTGCGTGGTGGTGGGCCGGTCCAACATCGTGGGCAAACCCCAGGCCATGCTGCTGCTCCACAAGCACGGCACCGTCACCATCTGCCACTCCCGCACCCCGGATCTGGCGTCCATCACCCGCCAGGCGGATATTCTGGTGTCGGCGGTGGGGAAGGTGGGGCTGATCACCGCCGATATGGTGAAGCCGGGGGCGGTGGTCATCGACGTGGCCATGAACCGGAACAAGGCCGGAAAGCTGTGCGGCGACGTGGATTTCCCCGCCGTGGCCCAAGTGGCTTCCTACATCACCCCGGTGCCCGGCGGCGTGGGCCCCATGACCCGGGCCATGCTGATGGAAAACACCCTGACCGCCGCCCGGCTGCATGGGAAAGAATAAGCACGGCAAGACCCACTTTGCTTCGAGACAGCGCAGGGAAAATTGAACTTTCCCTGCGCTGATCGCGGCAATGCTATGAAAGCAGGAGAAGCGAATGAAGACGATTACAATTTGTGGCAGCATGAAGTTCTCAGAGGAAATGAAGAGGATTGCCTTTGAGCTGGAAAGCGTAAGAGGGTACAATGTTTTACAATGCACTTACAATGATCTGAATTAAGAAATTTCCTCTCAAATGTTTGAACATCTCAAACGAGCCCATTTTCAAAAGATTGATATGAGCGATATGATCTATGTTGTAGATATCGACGGTTATATTGGAGCGTCTGTCAAGGAAGAGATGGAATATGCCAGGAGGCATAAAAAAGAAATTCTATTTCATAGTGAAAGTGCTGGCGGGCAGGAAATTCATTGACAATTTCCTGCCTCTTCTTCCGCTTCGGATGAGCTGTCCCGTCGGTTGATAATCGCAAGATAGGTGTGGCATTTTTCGGTGAGATATGCTATTCTAATTGATAACTATGGAAAGGCGGAATGACTATGCTGCTGCTGGCCCTGGACGGAAACTCCATCGTAAACCGCGCTTTTTACGGCGTGCGGCCCCTGACCACCCGGGATGGGCTGTACACCAACGCGATCTACGGATTTTTGAATATTCTGCAAAAGCTCCTGGACGAGACCGACCCGGAAGCCCTGTGCGTCACCTTCGACAAAAAGGCCCCCACCTTCCGGCACCAGGCCTATGAGGCATACAAGGGCACCCGCAAGCCCATGCCGGAGGAGCTGGCCATGCAGATGCCGGTGCTGCGGCAGGTGCTGGAGGCCATGAACATCCCCTATTTCGAATTGGACGGCTGGGAGGCCGACGACCTGCTGGGCACGATCTCCCGCCGCTGCGAGGCCGCCGGCTGGGACTGCCACATCGCCACCGGGGACAAGGATTCCCTCCAGCTCATCACCGACCACACCACTGTGAAGCTGGTCACCTCCCGCATGGGCCAGACCAGCTGGAAGGATATGACCCCGGAGGCATTCCGGGAACAGTACGGCTTCGACCCCATCCATATGATCGACCTGAAGGGGCTGATGGGGGACGTCTCGGACAACATCCCCGGCGTCAAGGGGGTCGGGGAAAAGACCGCCATGAATCTGGTCCAGACCTACGGCAGCATACAGAATCTCTACGAGCAGTTCGACTCCGCCGACCTCAAAGGGGCCCTGCGCACAAAGCTGGACCAGGGCCGGGAAATGGCAAAAATGTCCTATGACCTGGCCACCATCCGCTGTGACGCGCCCATCGAGTTTCAGCCCGAGGACGCCCTGCGGCGGGAGCCCGACCGCAAGACGCTGTATGAGCTGTTTCTCAAGCTGGAATTCACCAAACTGATTGAGCGCTACCATCTCACCCCGGAGGAGAGTCCCGCCGCCGGGGAACAGGATACCGTCCAGCCGGAGCAGGTGACCACCCCGGAGCGCTGGGGGGAGCTGTTCTCTCAGCTGTCGGCGGAGCCGGGGGTGGCGGTGCTGGCGCTGCCCGGCCTGGATGGGGTGGCCCTCCGGGCGGGTGACACGCTGGCCCTGGTGCTGGAAAGCGGTTACGAAGGGGAGTTTGGCGATGTGCTGCGGGATGTGTTCGGCGGCAGCCTGAAACTGATCGCCCATCGGGTGAAGGAGCTCACCCACAGCCTGCTCAGCGCCGGATACCCGGCGGAGGGGTTCGCCTTTGACACCGCCATCGCCGCCTATCTGCTCTCTCCCACCGACGGCAGCTACGATCTGCCCAAACTGGGCATGACCTATTTCAACCGGGAGTATGCCGACCCAAAGCTGTACACCGCAGAGGATGCCTTCGCTCCCCTGGCTGACCAGGCGTCTGCCCTGGCCGCCTGGAGCTCTCACGTCAGCCTGATCGCCGCTCTTTGGAAAATCCTGGCACGCAAGATCCGTGACTTCGGCATGGACGAGCTGCTCTATCGGCTGGAGCTCCCCCTGTGCCGGGTTCTGGCGGAGATGGAGCTGGCGGGCGTATATGTGGACCGGCAGGCCCTGCAGGCCTTCGGCGTCATGCTCTCCCAAAAGATCGACGAGACCCAGAGCGCCATTTATGAACTGGCGGGCGGGGAGTTCAACATCAACTCCACCAAGCAGCTGGGGGAGGTGCTCTATGAGCGGCTCCAGCTGCCCGCCCTGAAGAAGACCAAGCGGGGCTATTCCACCAACGCCGACGTACTGGAGAAGCTGCGGCCCTATCACCCGATCATCGACCAAATCCTGGAGTACCGCAAGTACACCAAGCTGAAGGGCACCTACGTGGACGGGCTGGAAAAGGAGATCGCCCCGGACGGGCGCATCCACACCCTTTTCCAGAACACCGTCACCGCCACCGGGCGGCTGTCCTCCACCGAGCCAAACCTGCAGAACATCCCGGTGCGCACCCCCTTGGGGGCGGAGATGCGCAAGATGTTTCTGGCCCAGGAGGGCAATGTGCTGGTGGACGCGGACTATTCCCAGATTGAGCTGCGGCTGCTCTCCCATATCGCCGGGGACGAGGCCATGCAGGAGGGCTTCCGCACCGGGGCGGACATCCACGCCATCACCGCCTCCCAGGTGTTCGGGGTGCCCCTGGACCAGGTCACCAAACAGATGCGCTCGGCGGCCAAGGCGGTCAACTTCGGCATCGTCTACGGCATCTCCGAGTTCTCCCTGGCCGGGGACATCGGCGTCTCTCTCCAGGAGGCCAAGGAATATATGGCCCGTTATTTTGAGAAATATTCCGGTGTGCGCCGCTACCAGCAAGAGGTGGTGGAGCGGGCCAAGCAGGACGGCTATGTGTCCACCCTGATGGGCCGCCGCCGCTGGCTGCCCGAGCTGAAATCCTCCAACTACAACCTGCGCTCCTTCGGGGAGCGGGTGGCCCTGAACATGCCCATCCAGGGCACCGCGGCGGACATCATCAAGCAGGCCATGCTGGCGGTCTGGCGCAGGCTGCGCCAGGAGGGGTTGGAGGGCAGGCTGGTTCTCCAGGTCCACGACGAGCTGATTGTGGAGTGCCCGGCCTCCGAGGGCGAGCACGTCGCCCAGATCCTGGAGGAGGAAATGGAGCATGTGGCGCAGCTTTCCGTCCCCCTGGTGGCCGAGGCCCATGTGGGCAGAAGCTGGGCGGACGCCCACTGAGGACAACGACACGGAATAAAGGAGCATTGACTATGAGCGAATGGACCCGGGTCACCGGCAGCATCCCCGTCGGCCCGCCGTTGGAGTATAAACTGGTCCCCATGTCCCGGGACAATGTGGGACAGATCGCCGATATTGAGGCAGAGTGTTTTTCCCACCCCTGGAGCCGGCAGATGCTGGAGGAGGAACTGGACAATCTCTCCGCCTCCTTTATCGCCGCCCAAGCCGCGGACGGCACCATCCTGGGCTATGCCGGCCTGACCGTGGTGCTGGACGAGGGCTACATCAACAATGTGGCGGTCCGGGCGGAATACCGCAGGCACGGGGTGGCCTCAGCGCTGCTGGATGTGTTCATCCGATTTGCCCAGGCCAACGCCCTGGCCTTTCTGACCCTGGAGGTGCGCGCCTCCAACGCCGCCGCCATCGCCCTGTACCGGAAGCACGGCTTTGAGCGGGCTGGTGTGCGGAAAAATTATTATGAAGATCCGAGAGAGGACGCCGTTCTGATGACCCGGACCTTTGAGAAGGTGAGCCTATGATCCTCCTGGCAGTGGAGTCCTCCTGCGACGAGACCGCGGTGGCGGTGGTGCGGGACGGCAGGGAAGTGCTCTCCGACGCCATTGTTTCCCAGATCGAGATGCACAAGATCTACGGCGGCGTGGTGCCGGAGATCGCCTCCCGCAAGCATCTGGAGGCGGTGAGCCTGCTGGCCGGCCGGGCGATCCGGGAGGCCGGCGTGGGGCGCTCCGACATCGACGCGGTGGCCGCCACCTGCGCTCCCGGGCTGATCGGTGCGGTGCTGGTAGGCGTCAACTTCGCCAAGGCTGTCTCCTGCGCCCTGGGGGTGCCCTTTGTCCCTGTCCACCACATCCGGGGCCATATCGCGGCCAATTACATCACCTATCCGGCGCTGGAGCCCCCTTTTGCCGCGCTGTGCGTCTCCGGCGGCAACACCCTGATCGTGGACGTACGGGACTACACCGACATGCGCCTGATGGGGGCCAGCCGGGACGACGCGGCGGGGGAGTGCTTTGACAAGGTGGCCCGGGTGCTGGGGATCGGCTATCCGGGAGGCGCCCCCATGGACAGGCTGGCCCAGGGCGGGGACGACACCAAGTATGAGCTGCCCCGCAGCCATGTGACCGATGCCCACCTGGATATGTCCTTTTCCGGGCTCAAGACCGCCGCCCTCAACCTGATCCACAACGCCCGGCAGAAGGGGGAGGAGCTGGACCTGCCCTCCTTTGCCGCCTCCTTTGCCGCCGCCGTCAGTGACACCCTGGTGCCCCGGATCGAACAGGCGGCCCAGGCGCTGGGCTATGGCAAGGTCGTGGCCGCCGGCGGCGTGGCCGCCAATTCCCGGATCCGCCGGGATCTGACGGCGCTGTGCCAGCGGCGGGGCTGGCAGCTTTATCTGCCTCAGCTCAGCCTCTGCGGCGACAACGCCGCCATGATCGGCTGCCAGGGCTACTATGAGTACCTGTCCGGCGTGCGGGGCAGCCTGTCCCAGAACGGGTTGGCCAACATGGAGATCGGTAAGTCCTTTTGAGCTGGAGCGCCTGACCGGCCCACGGTATCGCAAGGATCTGGCCCCTATGAGCGAATCATCAGTGTGGAGGTTTTTCACTGTTTGAAGAGTGCGATCCCCTTTGCCCTGGCCGCCTGCTGGCTGGGCGTGATTCTCCGCCTCTCCTCCCAAAACGGTGCCCAGACCGCCGGCCTGAGTCTGGGTATCACCGATGTGCTGCTGGGCCTGCTGGAGCGGCTGGGCATTGTTCTGAACCCGACACGCTTCCGCCTCTGGCTGCGCACCCTGGCCCATGTGGCCGTCTTCTGGCTGGAGGGGGTGCTGCTCTGGTGGTCTTTCCGCAGGTGACCTCCACCCGGCTGCGGGCGGCGGCCGGCGCCCTGCTGGTCTCCATCCCCCTGTGCGCCTTGGACGAGTTGCACAAGCTGATGATCCCGGACCGTCACTGCCGGTGGGACGAGGCCGCCCTCAACCTGCTGGGCGCCGCCCTGGGCATCGACTTCTGTCTGGCGGCCAGCGCCATTGGGGACGCCGTCCGCCGCTCCAAGCGCCCATAAGCCGGGCATAAAAAACCCACAGCCGGAACCAAAGTTCCGGCCGTGGGTCAGCGTGTCGAACAAGTTCGACACGCTTCAGTCTGTCGAGAAACCCGGT
>CAZAIF010000020.1:0-19078 GCA_964485125.1 uncultured Oscillospiraceae bacterium
CTTCAGTAGGCGTTGATCTGAATGCTGCCGTCGTCCTCCTGCTTTTCAATGGACAGGATGACCATGTCATACCCGAACTCCGGGTTGACCTGGACGTGGACGGTCTCGCCGGTATGCCGCCCGGCCAGGGCCTTGCCCACCGGGGACTCCCGGGTGATGCGGCCCTTCAGGGCGTCGGCCCGCATGGTGGTGACCAGCTGAAAGACCATCTCCTTGTCCCCCATGCTGGGCACCCGGACGGTCACCAGATCAAACAGGCCCGCCTCGTCCTCCCCGGACTGGTCGGAGACGACCCGGGCGGAGGAGATCATCCCCTCCAGATACCGGATGCGCCGCTTGCAGGCGTTCAGCTCCTGCTTGGCGGCCTTGTATTCAAAATTCTCGCTCAGGTCCCCGAAGGCCCGGGCCTCCTGGACCGCCCCGATGAGCCGGGGCAGCAGGACGGTCTTGCGCTCTTTCAGTTCGGCGCGCATCTGCTGGATGTCCTGGGCGGTGAGTTCGTCATGCATGGCTGTGTGCTCCCTTCCGATGTGTTCCACCTATTATACCCGACCCGGCCGGCGGATGCAAGAAAACCGCCCCGCCGCCTTGACAAATCGCCCCCGGGGCGTTAGCTTTAAACTGATCCCAAAACGCGATAATCTGAAAGGACGTGAGCCTATGAAGGAGAGACCGCTTCGCAATCAGGCGGGCCAGACCCTGGAGGAGTTCCTGGCGGCGTACCGGCCCAAGGACTACCCCCATCCCAGCGTGACGGTGGATCTGCTGGTGTTCTCCCTGGAGCAGGCCCGGCCGGAACTGCTGATGATCCGCCGGGGCAACCACCCTTATCTGGGCTGCTGGGCGCTGCCGGGGGGCTTTGTGGAGCCGGAGGAGTACACCGAGGACGCCGCCGCCCGGGAGCTGGAGGAGGAGACCCATGTCCGGGGGCTGGTCCTGTCGGAGATCGGCCTGTTCAGCGGCCCGAACCGGGATCCCCGGGGCTGGACCATGTCCTGCGCCTATGCCGCCATCGCCCAGCGCAGCCAGCTGCAGATCCGGGGAGATGACGATGCCGCAGAGGCCGCCTGGTTCCAGCTGCAGTATCATATGAGCCAGGGCACGTTGGCGCTGAAGCTCACCCGGGAGGAGGAGGTCCTCACCGCCCGGGTCAGGCTGGAGGGCCGCCACACCGTCCTGGGGACCGAGTACCGGCTGCGGGAATTTGAGAGCGACGGCATCGCCTTTGACCACTGCAAGATGATCGCCCAGGCCATTTTGAAGCTGCGCGCCGCCGGGCGGCTGTGAGTGCCGTGCGGGAATTCGAGCTGCTGGTGCCGCCGGAGCTGGAGGGCTGTACGGTGGAGCAGGCCCTGCGCCGGGGGCTGGGTCTCTCCACGACCCGGATCAAGCGGGCAAAATTTGCCCCGGAGGGGATCACCCTGGACGGCGTCCGGGCCCTCAGTACCAGCCCGGTCCGCCCCGGCCAGCACCTGCGGGTCCGGCTGCCCGACCGGAACACCGCAGACTGGGCGGCCACCCCCGGGCCGGTGGACATCCTCTATGGGGATCCCTGGCTGCTGGTGGTGAACAAGCCCGCCGGGCTGGCCGTCCACCCGGGGCCGGGCCACTACGCCGACACCCTGGGCAACTATCTGGCCTGGCACTTCCGCCGGCGGGGGGAGGACTTCGCCTTCCACCCGGTGAACCGGCTGGACCGGGGCACCTCCGGCCTGATGCTGGTTGCCAAACGCCCGGAGGCCCACGAGGCCCTCCAGGGTCTGCTCCACACCGAGGATTTCGTGCGGGAGTATCTGGCCCTGACCTCCGGTGTTTCGGAGCCGCCCTGCGGGGTGGTGGACGCCCCCATCGCCCCGGTGCCCGGCGCCCTGAACCGCTACCGGGTGGACGGCGATGGCAAGGCCGCCCGCACCGCCTATGAGACCCTGGAGCGCAGGGGGGATGTCGCCTTGGTGCGGCTGCGTCTGTACACCGGGCGCACCCACCAGATCCGGGTGCACATGGCCCATCTGGGCTGCCCGCTGCTGGGGGATACGGACTACGGCGGCCCTGCGGGTCCCCGGCGGCCCGCCCTCCACTCCTGGCGTGTCCGGCTGAGGCACCCCTTTACCGGCCAGACCCACCAGTGGACGGCCCCGCTGCCCGCTGAACTTCGGGCGCTGGGCTGGGAGGTGGAGGGATGAGTTATTATGTCTACCTACTCCGGTGCCGGGACGGCACCCTCTACACCGGCTATACCGACGACCCGGAGCGCCGCCTGAAGGTGCACAACGCCGGCAAGGGGGCGAAGTACACCCGCTCCCGGCTGCCGGTGGAGCTGGTGTACCGGGAGCAATGCCCGGACAAATCCGCCGCCCTGCGCCGGGAGCGGGAGATCAAGGGCATGAAGCGGGCGGAGAAGCTGGCCATGGTGGCCGCCGGCCCAGGGGCGCGGGGCTGACCGGCGGGGGAGCCGGAGCGCCCCCTTGCGCCGCTGTGTTATGATAGAATGATAGGGGGCGGCGGCGGGAGCCGATCCCGCCGGACCCCGACAGACCAAACGAGAAATGAGGTTTTTCCCATGAGCGAAAAAGAGTGCATCTATACCCCCAACGCCCCGGAGGCGGTGGGCCCCTATTCCCAGGCGGTGGCCGCCGGCCCCATCCTGATCACCTCGGGCCAGATCCCCCTGGACCCGGCCACCGGCAAGCTGGTGGAGGGCGGCATCCGGGAGCAGACCGAGCAGGTGCTGCGCAACATTGAGGCGGTGCTGGCCCAGGCCGGACTGAGCCTGGACAACGTGGTCAAGACCACCGTGTTTCTGACCGACATCAACGACTTCGCCGCCATGAACGAGGTATACGCCGCCCACTTCACCGGCGCCTATCCCGCCCGCTCCGCCGTGGAGGTGGGGGCCCTGCCCAAGGGGGCGAAGGTGGAGATCGAGACCATCTGCGTCCGGGGCTGAGAAAACCACATCGGATGACAGCCGGACACAGGAGGAAAACCCGTGTTCGGCTGTTCTGTGAGAAGAGAGGAGGGACGGCCCATGCTGCTGTCTGCGGAACACATCTCCAAAAACTACGGTACCCGGCAGCTGCTGGAGGACGTCTCCCTCTATCTGGAGGAGGGGCAGAAGATCGGTATCATCGGGGTCAACGGCACCGGCAAGAGCACCCTGCTGCGCATCCTGGCGGGGGTGGAGGAGCCCGACACGGGTACCCTGTCCCGGGACCCCAACGTGCAGATCTCCTATTTGCCCCAGAATCCCGCCATGGAGGAGGGGGCCACGGTGCTGGAGCAGGTCTTTCTCCGCCAGTCCCCGGAGTTCCGGGCCCTGAAGGAGTACGAGAGCAAGACCATCCTGACCCGGCTGGGCATCACCGATTTTGAGGCCAAGATCGGCAGCCTCTCCGGGGGCCAGCGCAAGCGGGTGGCTCTGGCGGCGGCCCTGGTCCACCCCGCCGACGTGCTGATCCTGGACGAGCCCACCAACCACCTGGACAGCGAGATGGTGGCCTGGCTGGAGGAAACCCTGATCCGCTTCCGGGGCGGGGTCATCCTGGTCACCCACGACCGCTATTTCCTGGAGCGGGTGGTCACCCGGATCACCGAGCTGTCCCACGGGGCCACCTACTCCTATGAGGCCAACTACTCCAAGTACCTGGAGCAGAAGGCCCAGCGGCTGGAGATGGCCCAGGCCGCCGAGCGCAAGCGCCAGGCCCTTCTCCGGGTGGAGGCCCAGTGGATCATGCGGGGGGCCCGGGCCCGGGGCACCAAGAGCAAGGAGCGCATCCAGCGCTACCACGACCTGAAGGACCGACAGGCCCCGGAGCTGGAGGAGCGGGTCAGGCTGGCCGCCGGCATGAGCCGGCTGGGCAAGCAGATCATCGAGCTGGACCATGTGAGCTTCTCCTATGGGGACCGGACCGTGATCCGGGACTTCAGCTACCACTTCAAGCGCACCGACCGGATCGGCATCGTGGGCCGCAACGGGGCGGGGAAGAGCACCCTGCTCAACCTGGCCGCCGGCCGGCTGGCGCCGGAGCGCGGCAGCGTGGCCATCGGCGCCACGGTGAAGATTGGCTACTTTACCCAGGAGGGCCGGGAGCTGGACCCGGCCCAGCAGGCCTATGACTATGTGGCCGAGGGGGGCGAGCGGCTGCACACCACCGAGGGCACCTTCACCGTCGCCAAGCTCATGGAGCGCTTCCTGTTCGACGGCGAGCTGCAGCACCGGCCCATCGGCCGGCTCAGCGGCGGGGAGCGGCGGCGGCTCTACCTGCTGCGCATCCTGATGGGGGAGCCCAATGTGCTCTTTTTGGACGAGCCCACCAACGACCTGGACATCGAGACACTGACCATCCTGGAGGACTACCTCCAGACCTTCCCCGGGGTGGTGGCGGCGGTGTCTCACGACCGCTATTTCCTGGACAAGATCGCCGACGCCATCTTTGAGGTGCGGGGGGACGGCCGGGTGGAGATCTACTCCGGCAACTACGCCGACTACCTGGACAAGCGGGAGGCCCAGTCCACATCAGCCGCCCCGCCGGAGCGGAAGCCCGCCCAGCCCAAGCCCCAGGCCCAGAGCGCCCCAAAGCGGAAGTTCACCTATGGGGAGCAGCGGGAGTACGACGCCATCGAGGGAGAGATTGCCGACCTGGAGAGGTGCGTGGCCCAGATTGAGCGGGAGATGGAGGCCGCCGCCAGCGACTATGTCCGCCTCCAGGCATTGATGGAGGAGAAGGGGGCGCTGGAGGAGGAGCTGGAGCGCAAAACGGAGCGCTGGCTCTATCTGGAGGAGCTGGCGGAGGAGCTGGGCCTCTCTCACCAGCAATAAAGATCAGAGGGGGCCGCCGGACCGATCGTCCGGCGGTCCCCTCTTGCCTGAACGGGAACGGCGCCCTACGCTCCTGAAAAAAAGAGTTTACAAGCCCGTCAGGCTGTGTTATAATCCTGATTATAGCAACGATTTCAAGTCATATAACTTTAAAGAGGTGAAGTATCGTGGAACTCATAGGGAATCTGATCTCGGTCCGGGAGGATGTCAGAGTGCTGGACGCGACCCTGCGGGACGGCGGGCTGGTGAACGACTTCTATTTTACCGACGGCTTTGTGCGCTCGCTCTATCAGGTGAACTGCCAGGCCGGGGTGGACTATATGGAGTTCGGCTACAAAGCCTCCAAGAAGATCTTCTCCCCCGAACAGTTCGGCAAGTGGAAATTCTGCGATGACGAGGACATCCGGGCCATTGTGGGGGACAATCAGAACGGCCCCAGGATTTCGGTGATGGCGGACGTGGGCCGGTGCGACTACCGGGAGGACATCCGCCCCGCCGCCGAGAGCCCCATCGACATGATCCGGGTGGCCACCTACATCGAGACCATTCCCGAGGCCGTCGCTATGATCGAGGATGCGGCGGGGAAGGGGTATGAGGTCACCTGCAATCTGATGGCCCTGTCCCGGTGCCAGGAGGACGAGGTCAAGATCGCCCTGGAGCTGCTGGCCCAGGCCCCCATCAGCGCCATGTATGTGGTGGACAGCTTCGGCTCCCTCTACCCGGAGGAGGTCCGGCGGCTGGTGGATTTCTTTGACGGCATTATGGCCCCGGCGGGCAAGCGGCTGGGCATCCACGCCCACAACAACCAGCAGTGCGCTTTCGCCAACACCATCGAGGCCCTGGCGGTGGGGGTCAGCTACCTGGACGCCACCGTGTGCGGCATGGGCCGGGGGGCGGGCAACTGCGCCCTGGAGAACCTGCTGGGCTTTTTGAAAAACCCCCGCTACCGGCTGGACCCCATGCTCCGCTTCATCCCCCAGCACATGCTGCCCCTCCGCGCCTCCGGGCTCCAGTGGGGCTATGACATCCCCTATATGCTCACCGGCTTGACCAACCAGCACCCCCGCACCGCCATCGCCGCCATCAAAAACGGCGACACCGGCTATGCGGACTTTTACCAGATGCTGCTGGACTGAGCGCCCCTTCTGTCTCCGCCCGCGGAGCCGCCCAAGCGCGGCCCCGCGGGCGCTTTGCCGTCCCGCGGGCGCCTCTGTGGGGGCAGAGAGTGGGAAAAACCAGTAAATCGCCGGATTTTGGTGCAAAACGCCCTGGGATTTTGCCGGGAAAACAGTGGCATTCCGCGGCGTTTTCCGCTATAATGGGCTCTGCCTGAGGATATGTGTCTATTTTGATTACAGTTTGGAGGAACAGCTATGTCCATCCATGAAGAGTGCGGCGTCTTCGGCGTCTGCGACCCCCAGGGCGACTGCGCCAGAACCACCTACTACGGCCTGTACGCCCTGCAGCACCGGGGCCAGGAGTCGGCGGGCATCGCCACCACCAACGACCGGGAGCTGTCCTATTACAAGGATGTGGGGCTGGTGGGGGAGGTGTTCGACGAGCAGAAGCTCGACGAGCTGGGGGGCACCTGCGCCGTGGGCCATGTGCGCTATGCCACCACCGGCGCCGGCCGCCGGGAGAACGCCCAGCCCATGACCCTGAAATACGTGAAGGGCACCCTGGCGGTGGTCCACAACGGCAACCTGGTGAACACCGAGGAGCTGCGCACCCATTTTGAGTACCAGGGCGCCATCTTCCAGACCACCAGCGACACCGAGCTGATCTCCTACGCCATCGCCCACGAGCGGCTGACCGCCCCCTCGGTGGAGGAGGCCGTCAGCCGGGCGCTGCCCATGCTGAAGGGGGCCTTCTCGCTAATCGTCATGTCCCCCCGGAAGCTGGTGGCCGCCCGGGACCCCTGGGGCTTCCGTCCCCTGTGCATCGGCCGCCGGGGGGACGCCATCCTGTTCGCCTCCGAGTCCTGCGCCCTGGACGGGGTGGAGGCCGAATATGTGCGGGAGGTGGAGCCCGGGGAGATCGTGGTGGTGGAGGACGGCAAAATGCGCTCCATCCGGGACAACTGCCGGGACATGAGCCATATGTGCATCTTCGAATATATCTACTTCGCCCGGCCCGACAGCGTTATCTGCGGCCAGTCCGTCCACGAGGCCCGCAAAAACGCCGGCCGCCTGCTCTATCACCAGCGGCCGGTGGAGGCTGACCTGGTCATCGGCGTGCCCGACTCGGGCCTGGACGCCGCCCTGGGCTACGCCCAGGAGTCCGGCATCCCCTTCGGTGACGGCTTTGTGAAAAACCGCTACATCGGCCGCACCTTCATCACTCCCAATCAGTCTGACCGGGAGGCGGCGGTGCGCATCAAGCTGGGGGCCCTGCGCAGCCAGGTGGCGGGCAAGCGGGTGGTCATGGTAGACGACTCCATCGTCCGGGGCACCACCAGTAAGGCCATCATCAACCTGCTCCGCTCCGCCGGGGCCACCGAAGTGCATATGCGCATCTCCTCTCCGGAGTTCATCTCCCCCTGCTACTTCGGCACCGACATCCCCAACAAGGACAAGCTGATCGCCTGCCATCACACGGTGGAGGAGATCCGCCAGATCACCGGGGCGGACAGCCTGGAGTTCCTGTCCCTGAAGAATCTCTACAAGATCGCCCCGGACGCCCAGTGCGGCTTCTGCGACGGCTGCTTTACCGAGCACTATCCCCTGGAGATCCCCCAGAGCCACTTGGACGCCCCGGTCACCACCTGCGGATGAGCCGGAGCGGAAGCATATGAAGCGCAAGGCAATTCTTCCGCCGCTGACGATGTGGCTCATTTTTGAGGCCATCGCGGTTGTGTTGTGGATCGCGCTGAATGACCGATTCTATTTTTTCAATTTCACCTACATTGGTACCGCCATCGCGGTCGGGCTGATCCTGTACGGGCAAAAGAAACCCTATGCCCGAAATGTGGTGCAGTTTGCGGTCGGGCTGTATATGCTTGGCTATCTCGGGGTCCTTTGCCGAGAAAATATGCAGTTAGAGGGTTTCTGGTATTATCTTTTTCTCGGTGTATTTGAAGCCGCCGCCATTCACTACGTTGTGGCGAAGATTTTTGGCCCGCTGCTCTTTGGGCGCGGGTGGTGCGGCTACGCCTGCTGGACGGCCATGGTTTTAGATTTGCTCCCCTTTCGGGAACCTGCCGCTTCCCGCAGGCGTTGGGGTGCGATCCGCTATTTTGTCTTCGGGGCATCTCTTGTATTTGTCGGCCTGCTTTTTCTCCTCTGGGTTCCAAATAAAGAGGCTATCATGTGGTGGAGTTTTATTGTGGGAAATGGGCTCTACTATGCGGCAGGCATCGCCCTTGCCTGCTATTGCAAAGACAACCGGGCCTTTTGCAAATACATCTGCCCGATCACGGTTTTTTTACAGCCGATGAGTTATTTTGCCGTTTTTCGCATCAAAGTAGATTCAGAGAAATGCATCTCCTGTGGGAAGTGCGAAAAAGTGTGCCCCATGGAGGTAGAAGTCCCCAGTAACTCCCGCAAGAAGAAAAATGCAACGGAGTGCATTTTGTGCATGAAATGCGTGGACGCATGTCCGAAAAAAGCACTGAAGCTGTGATGGAGCGGCGGCGCCGGCCCATGCGAAGCGCATCCCGCCCCAAAACCGGCGCAGAAAGCCCTGCCCGCCAGCAACCGCTGGCGGGCAGGGCTGTTTTGTTTTATATCCCTTTCCTGCAAACTGCAAAATGCCGTCGGCCGGAGAGACGCACTTCTGCCTCTGTCCGCCCCATGTGGGAGAATGGGGCTGTCAGCGCTTTGGCTCGCCGGAGCTGAAGCGCCTCCGGCGGCAGCGGAGGGTGACGATGAGGCAGATGGCCAGATACAGCCCCCAGCACACGCACCAGCGGGCGATGTTCAAGCCGCCCCAGGAGAGCAGGGGATAGGGGGCGTAAAACAGGTGGAAGAAGGGGAAGTCCTGCAGCTGAGAGACCGCAGGCAGGGCGATGATCCAGATATTGACCTGCCAGAACTGCAGCTGCCGGCGGCGGATCCGTTCCTCCCCCAGCCGGGGGGCCAGGGCGGCGGAGCAGGCCAGGAAGCAGCCCACCCCCACCGCCGAGCCGATCAGGGAGGCGGCGGTGCACAGTCCGGTCTGATAGTGGCCCCAGAGGGCCAAGGAGAGGAGGAAGGCCGCCAGGTCGATCACGGTGGTCAGGATCAGCACCTGCCGGTCATAGTTCCGCTCCTCCTCCCTCGGGGCGGCGGCGGGATGCTCCGACCGCTCCGGCTCCTGGCCGGTGAGCAGCCAGTCGCAGCTCACCGCGAAGAGGCAGCTCAGGGCCACCACCTTGTCCAGCTCGGGCTGGCTCTGGCCGCTCTCCCACTTGCCCACGGCCTGGCGGGACACCCCCGCCTGTTCCGCCAGCTCCTCCTGGCTGAGGCCCCGGGCGCGGCGCTGGTTTAGAATGCGCTGGGCCAGCGTTTCGTTTTCGTTCATGGTCTCAAACTCCTTTCACTTCGGTGAGAGAAGTATAGCGTTTTTCCCGGTTGCCGGGCCACCATCCGGGCCGTCCAATTGGGCAACCTCTGGTTGCATGCCTTGAACATATGGCATTGAGCCCGTCGGGGCGTGGCGCGATGGCCCTCATTTTAGCAGTTCCGGCGCCAAAAGGCAAGGCGGTTGCATCTTTGAGGGAAAGAGAGGTAAAATAATCCCTGATAGCGTTGTCCTCGGGACGCCGCCGGGCGAAAACCCATTCTGAAGCAGAAGGCAGAGGAATGTATGAGGCGATCCGGTTTTCGCCGCTTGATTCAATCCGTGTGGGAAGAGAGGGGAGCGCGGTGTACTTTTTCGCCACTCAGTCCGAACTGCCCGGCGGGGTGGGGTTTGCCCTGTTTGGCCCGGTCCACCTGGCCTGGCTGGCGGGCATCGTACTGACCATTCTCCTGGGCCTCCGGCTGCTGCGCTCCCAGCCCCGGGCCCAGGCTCTGGCCGCCTGGGGCGGGACAGCCTGCGCCGTGGCCTTGGTGGCCGGGCTGGACCTGTGGCTGTGGAGCCGGGGAGCGCTGGGAGTGGAGAACCTTCCGCTGCACCTGTGCGAGCTGGCCCCCTTTTTGCTGCTGCTGTTTCAGTGTACCGGCTGGGACTGGATGGGCCAGACCCTCTACTGCCTCTGCCTGCCCGGGGCGGCGGCGGCCCTGCTCTTTCCCAACTGGACCATGTTCCCCCAGTGGAATCTGATCAACCTCCAGGGCTTTGTCCTCCACGGCCTGCTGATCTTCTGCCCGCTGCTGGAGATCCTGCGGGGCAGACTGATCCCCCGGCTGGGCCATCTGTGGAAGGCCTGGGCGTTTTTGGCCTGTATCACCCCGCCCATCTACTGCTTCAACCTGCGCTTTCACACCAATTACTTTTTCCTGAACGCGGGCAGCCCAGGCTCGCCCCTGGACTGGCTGATCCGCCGCCTGGGCAATCCCGGCTTTCTGGCGGGCTATGGAGTCATCGCCCTGGCGGTCACGGCGGGGATGTACCTGCCCTTTGCGCTGCGCCGGAGAAACAGGCAGTAAAAGGGCGTATTGCAAATATCTTCCGCATGGGACGCCGGCAAATGCGCTGGGGTCTGGTTTGTTATACGTTTTTCGCAAATTACCGCCGTATTTTCCGGTTTTCTCCCCTTTCCGATGGGTTTGCGCACCAAAAAAGGGCGCGCTTCAGACGTCTGTTCTGCAGCGCGCCCTTTTTAATGTAAAAAGATTACAGGTCGATGCGGCCAAAGTAGGAGTCGTTGACCACATAATAGGCGGCGTTATCCTCAGGCTTCAGGTAGATCCGGCAGGACAGCACGGCGGTGCGCTTGTGCTCGGCCTTGAAAGCGGCTTTGGCCTGCTCGGACAGCTCGTCCATGTTGATCTCGTGGCCGTTGAACTGGACATAGTACTCCGGCTTCTTGGGGGCCACCTTCTTGGCGGTCTCCTTGACGGTCTGGGCGGCCTCGGTGCCCGCCTTGACCGCCTTCTTGACGGTGGGGGCGGCGGCCTTGCGGGCCCGCTTGACCACGGGCTTGGCGGCGTCCACTACGGAGGCGGCGGCGTCACCGATGGTGTCGGTGGCCTTCTTCACATCATCCAGAATCTCTTCGCTGGTCTTCTTAGCCATAATACTTGAAAACTCCTTTCGTAAATCGCTGGGAAACTATCGTAATCAAATCGACATCCGGCGGCACTGCTCCAGCAGCTTCCGGTCCAGATCCTTCTGGCACTGGAGGCCTTCCTCGATGTCGATATCCACGATCTTGTTGTCACGGAGCACGATGATCCGCTGGGTTTTGCCGCTCATCAGGGCATCCACTGCGGCGCAGCCCATCTTGACGGCCATCACCCGGTCCTGAGAGGAGGGGGAGCCGCCCCGTTGGACGTGGCCCAGGATGGTGATCCGGGTGTCCACCCCGGTTTCCTCCACGATCTTGTTGGCCACCTGCTGGCAGGACATGTGGTAGCCCTCAGACACGATAATGATGTGGTGGTTGCGGCCGTTGATGCGGCCGATGCGGATCTTCTCTATCACGTCCTGCTCGAAGTTGCCCGGGTCCTCGGGGACCAGGATAGCGGCGGCGCCCACGCTGGCGCCTACGGCCAGGGCCAGGTGGCCGTGATGCCGGCCCATGACCTCCACTACCGAGCAGCGGGCGTGGGACTGCATGGTGTCCCGCAGCTTGTCGATGGCGCTGATGGCGGTGTTGCAGGCGGTGTCGAAGCCGATGGTGTAATCGGTGCAGGAGATGTCGTTGTCGATGGTGCCGGAGACGCACACGCAGGGCACGTCCAGCCGGGACAGCTCCTGGGCGCCCCGGAAGGTGCCGTCGCCGCCGCAGCAGACCAGGCCGTCTATGCCCAGGAAGCGGCAGTTGTCGGCGGCGCGCTGGCGGTATTCGGGATCAAACATCTCCTCGCAGCGGGCGGTATAGAGAATGGTGCCGCCCTTCATCAGCAGGCCGTCCACATCCCGGGCGGCCAGCACCTTGAAATCGTTGGCGATCAGGCCGGCGTAGCCGTGCCGGATGCCCAGCACCTCGATGCCGTTGGCGATGCTGGTTCTGGTCACCGCCCGGATGACGGCGTTCATGCCGGGGGCGTCTCCGCCGCTGGTGAGAATGCCGATGCGGCGGATTTTCTTTTCTTCAGCCATACTAAAACCTCCACATACTCAAACCTGATGAGAGAGCCCGGCCCGCGGCGTGCGGCGCCGGAAAACGCTGAAATGGGAGCCTTATACGCACTCATTTTACCCCAGAAGCGCAAAAATTTCAATGCTTCCCCGGGCCGGAAGGTCATTATTTCCCGCGTTTCGTAGAAAAGGACAGAGGAGGCCGCCAAAGGCGGCCTCCTCTTTGGCTAAAATTGACTTAAATAAAAGTCTTTTTCCACGTTTTAGGAGACAGGATGCGGCAAAGTCCGCCGTTTTACTCGTAGCGCAGCGCGTCGATGGGGTTTAGGTTGGCCGCTTTGACCGAGGGGACCAGGCCGAAGATGATGCCCACCACCATGGAGAACAGCACAGCGACGATAATGGCCGGGGTGCTGATGGCCACGGGCGCCATGGCCAGCATGGAGATCACCCGGGCCAGGATGATGCCCGCGATGATACCCAGCACGCCGCCAATGCTGCTGAGCATGGCCGCCTCGGTGAGGAACTGGCCCAGAATGGTGCGCCGGCGGGCGCCCAGGGCCTTTTTCAGGCCGATCTCCCGGGTGCGCTCGGTCACCGACACCAGCATGATGTTCATGACGCCGATGCCGCCCACCAGAAGGGAGATGGAGGCGATGCCGATCAGCATTGCGTTGGTGGAGGCGGAGAGCTGCTGGAGCTGGCTGGCCTCGTCGGCCAGGTCGTTGCTCTGATACTGGAGGGTGGAGTCGCTGGGAACGTTCAGATAGCCGTTGAGCAGGTCGGCGGTCTGGCGGCCGGCGTTGGTCATGGCGTCGGTGTTCTCCGCCCGGACGATAACCGACAGGGGCTCGTCATACTGGAAGACCACAGGCCACATCTGGTCGGGGATATAGACGGTGCCCGCCGAGGTGTTGGCATAGGTGTAATAGTCCTCGATGGAGTTGATGACCGGCTCGAACTTGCTCTTCTGGTCCACCACCCCGACCACAGTGAAGGGCTCGCCCATGATGTCCACCACCTGACCGATGGGGTTTTCGCTGTCAAAGCCGGTGGAGCAGGCGGCCTTGTCCACCAGGCACACCTTCCTGCTCTCCGTCAGGTCGGCCTGGGAGAAGCCCCGGCCCTGGGTGACCTGGAGCCCCGCGGTGGAAAGATAGTCGGCGTCGATGCCGTAGACCGAGCAGCTGAACATGTCGTTGTTCAGGTGGTAGAGGCTGTCGCAATAGCTGCGCATGTGCAGGAAGCTGACCTGGGCCACCCCGTCCAGCTGGAGGATCTCCTCCTTTATCTCCTCGCCAAAGGCGGGGATGCCGGCGGGGGGCGTGGTGTAGCTGAAGTCGGCGGGCCAGTTGTCCTGATAGAGCTGGATGGTGACGGTATTGGTGCCCGAGCCGATCAGGTTATTTTTGATCTGCTCGTTGGTGCCTTTGATGGTGGAAACGATGGCGATGATGGCGGCGATGCCGATGATAATGCCCAGCATGGTCAGGAATGACCGCATTTTATGGGACCAGATGCCTTTCAGGGAAAGGCGGATATTTTCCAACATAGTGCTTCGCCCTCCCTCAGTAGTTCGGATAGTCGGAATCGGTGACCCGGGCGCCCTCCCGGACGGATTTGCCATAGGGGAAGGCGATCCGGTCCTCCAGGCTGACGCCGGACTTGATCTCGATCTCACTGCCCCAGAGGGTCTTGCCGGTGCGGACGTACTGCTTGGTCAGCCGGTCGTTCTCGTCGGCCAGCATCACATAGCTGCCCGCGTTGTCGCTGCGGACATACATCATGGGCAGATAGATGCCGCCCACGTCGGTGCCGTCCCCGCCGGACATCAGGGTGATCTGGCACCACTCGCCCACGGTCAGCTCCACCTCCAGGTCCTCCACCGAGGCGGTGATGGGATAGTAGGAGTTGTTGGGGTTCTCCATGCCGTAGCTGGAGTAGTCGGCCGGGGTATCCCCGACCTCGGTGATGGTGGCGGAGACGCTGTTGCCGCTCTCATAGGTGTAGACGCTGAGCATATCCCCCGGGGCCACCTTGCTCAGGTTCATCTCGCTGACGTAGGCGGTGATGGTGTAATTCTCCGTCCCCTTCACCGTGATCAGGGTGTCCCCATTGGCCAGGGCGGCCGGATCTTTGACTTCGGTGACGGTGCCGTCGATGGCGGCGGTGACCTCACCGGTCAGGATGACCAGCTGATCCTGCTGATAGGTGAGCTGGGCGGCCTGGAGGTCCAGCCGGTAGGAGGCCAGCTCCTGCTCCGCCTGCTGGATCATCTGCCGGAGCTCCTCACGGGAGTACATATAGTTCTCCGAGCCGTCAGGGACGTAGTTGTCGAGGTAGACGGTCTCATACTGCTGGTATTCCACCGGCGTGCAGGAGACGAACTGGCCGTAGCCCGTGTGTTCCGCAGTCAGGTCCAGGGAGACCCCGTCGCCGGTGAAGGTCAGGCCTTCGCCCAGGGTCCAGTCGCTGTCGATGGCCTCCACCGTCACCGGGGTATAGGTGACCGGGTCCGGGGCGTCGGGCTCCTCGAAACTGTCACTGCCGCCCTCCGCTGTCCCGTCGACCTCCGGGTCAGGGGAGGAGGGGGCCACCGGGACATATTCCACCCGGGTGGTGGGCAGGCTGGCCCCGTCCACAATCCAGCTGCCGTAGAGCAGGTTGTCCTCATAGAGCTGGAACTCCACGCTGGCGCCGGCCTCCCGCAGCTGCTGCAGGAAGGCGGCGGTGACCACCGTCTCGCCGGTGCACTGGAAGACCTGGCCGTCCCCGGTGAAGTGGCTGGCGTCGACGGTGGCCCGGAGGGCCAGCGGGCCGTGGTCGATGACCTCCTCGGTGGGCTGGGGGGCCTCCTCCGAGGGGCGCAGGGCGCGGTACCGGCTGATGTCCCGTTGGGTCTGGTCAATGTTGCTCTCCAGCACCGCGATCCGGGCCTGGTCGGCCTGGAGGGTGAGCTCAAAGGAGGTGGTGTCATACACCATCAGCACGTCTCCGGCGGACACGGCGTCCCCGGCGCTGACATTGATGGACTCCACCAGGCTGTCCCGCAGCGCCACGTTCTGCACCGCGCCGGTGGACACGTTGCCGTCCAGGGTGATGGTATCCCCCCAGTAGGTGTCGTAGATGTTCATCACCGGGTAGACCTCCACCGCCTGGCCGGTGGCGCCCCGCCAGATGGCCACGCCGCCCGCCACCAGGCCGGCGGCCAGGACGACGGACAGGATGGGGATCCAGATCCTGCGTTTTTTGTTGGTCTTGTTCACAGTGTCTCCCCTCCCTCCCGGTCCGAGAGCCGGCCGTCCCGGATCAGCAGCTGCCGCCGGGCGTGTTTGGCGATCTCGGGCTCATGGGTGATCATGACGATGGTGACGCCGTCCTCATTGAGCTGGCGGAACAGGTCCATGATCTGCTCGCCGGAGGCGGTGTCCAGAGCGCCGGTGGGCTCGTCGGCCAGCAGCAGCTTGGGGCGCATCACCATGGCCCGGGCGATGGCCACCCGCTGCTTTTGGCCGCCGGAGAGCTGGGTGGGCTTAAAGGAGAGCCGGTCCCCCAGCCCCACCTGCTCCAGGGCCTCTCTGGCCCGCTGGAGGCGTTCCTTCCGGCGCACCCCGGCGTAGAGCAGGGGCAGGGCCACGTTCTCCAGGGCGGTCTCCCGGGGCAGCAGGTTGAAGTTCTGGAACACAAAGCCCACGGTGCGGTTGCGCAGCCGGGACAGCTCGGTGTCGCTGTGGCCGGCCACATTTTCCCCGTCCAGCAGATAGGTGCCGGAGGTGGGCACGTCCAGGCAGCCGATGATGTTCATCAGGGTGGACTTGCCGGAGCCGGAGGGCCCCATGATGGCCACATACTCCCCCACGTCCACCTGGAGGGAGACGTCAAACAGCACGGGCACGTCCAGCTTGCCCTCACCGTAGCTCTTGTTGATGTTCTGAAGGTTCAGGATCATAGCGGTCCCCTCCTTCAGCCCACGGCCACGGAGTCGGAGGCCGTGCCGGTGTCATCAGGCTCGATGGCGCCGGCGTCGCCGGCCGCGCCGTCCATCGCCATATCACCGTCCGCTGCCATGCCGTCGTCCACCGACATGCCGTCGTCCGTCGTGCCGCCGTCCACCGTGCCGTCATCGGACCAGTCGTCCTCCAGGACGAGCTCGGTGGTGGTGGAGGCGCCGGGGACGCAGTCCACGTCGGGCCAGGCCAGATAGTCGGACTCCTCCAGGCCGGAGAGGATCTGATAGACGTCCAGATCGGCGTCATACTCGCCCAGCTCCACACTGCGCTGCTCCAGCCGGGCCCCGGCGGATTTGGCCGCCCAGACATAGGCGGAGCCGTCCTCCTGCTGGGTGATCCAGCCGCTGCTCAGCCAGATGCCCTCCTTGGCCTGGCCCTGGCCGTAGTCCATCTCGATGGTGACGTGCTGGCCCAGCATCAGCCCGTCGATGCTGTCCAGATCCACGTAGAAGGCGTAGTTGGAGGCGGACTCGCCGAAGGAGTAATACATGTTGTTGTCGCTCTCGGTCTGGGTGTTGATGGAGGCGATGGTCCCGTTCCAGGTCTGGTTTTCATCCACCCGGGAGCGGACGATGACCGGCATGCCCTGGGAGAGCTCATAGATGTTCTGCTCGCTGACTGTGCCCTTCACCCGGTAGTCGCCGTCGGCCAGGATGGTAATATAGGTGGTGCTGACGGTGCCGTCGGGGTTGTAGATCCCCCCGGCGAGCAGCTGGTCCAGGTCGGCGATGGACTCCACGGTGCCGCTCATCCCGGCGGTTACGGTTGCGCTGGAGAGAGAGGCGTTGAGCCGGTCGATGTCGGCCTGCTTGGACTTGATGTCATACTCCGTCTGGGCGTTCTCCGCCTGGAGCTGCAGGATCTGGGCGGAATAGGCCGGCTTGTCGGCGGAGGAGGCGGCGTTCATGTCCCGCTGCAGCTGGGCGATCTGGTCATTATTGTTGGACAGGGTGGTGTTCATCCGCTCGATCTCCAGCTCCGCCTGCTGGATCTCCAGCTGGGTGCTCTGGGTGTCGTAGGTGAACAGGGCGTCCCCCGCCGCCACCCGCTGCCCCTCGCTCACCAGCAGCTCGGAGAGCTGCTTGGAGGAGTCAAACTCCACATTTTCGGTTTGCTGGGTCTCGATGACGCCGCTGTAGCGGTTGGCGATGGGGGAGCCGGCGGCGTTCACGTCGCTGACCGGCTGGACGTAGACGCCCCCTTCGCCGCCCGAGCCGCCCCGGAGCAGCACCCACGCCAGCACGCCGGCCGCGGCCAGGACGGCCACGATCCCGGTGATCAGAATGATTTTCTTTTTTCCAGTCATGGAATCACCTCATTTTTCTTTGGGTCCTTTTCCCTGGGTCCTTGCGAGACCATCATACCATAGGGTACTTCGGATTACTATGAAAGAAATTCTTAAGGTGTGCTCAGTTTTCCCCGCCTTCGGACAAAATCACGGCCCCTCCGCCGCCGGCGCAAAAAACGCCCGGCTCATCGCCAGGCGTTTGGCAGCATCTCCAGCTCATCCAGCCGGATGCAGTTGGGAAAGGCGTTCTCTCGGACGGCCTGGAGGCAGGCCTCGTACTCCATCCAGCGCACCGACTCCACCTCCTCGGCCTGGAGGCGGAGCTCCTCCGGCGCCACATCCCGCCACAGGGCGTAGACCCGGCTGACCTGGTTGTCGTGGAAGGGCCTGCCGTGGAAGGTGTCCCGGTATTCAAACCGCCGCACCCCGCACAGGATGAGCTCTTCCGGCCGGGCCTCCAGCCCCAGCTCCTCCTTCAGCTCCCGCAGGGCGGAGGGGATGAAATCCATCCCCGCCGGGATGTGCCCCGCGGAGGAGATGTCATAGCAGCCCGGATAGGAGTCCTTCTGCCGGCTTCGCTTCTGCAGCAGCAGCTCCACCCGCCCGCCCCGGCGCCGGAGCAGCCAGAGGTGGGAGGTGCGGTGGCGGGCCCCGGTGCGGTGGGCCTCGCCCCGCTCCACGGTTTCCCCGGTGGGGACGCCGATTTCATCTACAATATCCAGCAGTTCCATGTCAGACCGCTCCTTTCGCTGCGCAAAAAGAATCAGAGAGAAAAACGGGAAAAATCGGCGGATCAGAGCGCATTGCACAGCAGAGCCTGTCATTTTTCCGAATTTTGCAAAATACCCAGAAATTCCAAGAAAATCCCGGTTGATTTTCCCGGCGGCTTTTGATATGATTTTATCGTAAGTGAACGCCCGGAGTCAAGGCTGATCCATTCCTGTCTCGCGGGCGCTTTTCGGAACCAGGATGAGCAAAGGAAAGGATGGTAATTCCAATGGCGATTGAACACACCTATGAGGCCGGCTGGCGTGTCGGTACTTATGAGCAGTACAAAGAGCGCCTGCTCAAGATGAAGCCCAACGTGTATCTGCACGGCAAGAAGGTGGACCGCTCCAACGGTGTTGAGGGCGAGGGCCGCGATCTGGCCGACTGGATTGTGGGCGGCACCTATGTCATGGGCAAGTGCTACGAGACGGCCAATGACCCCCGCTATGAGGACGTGTGCGTGGCCAAGAGCCACATCACCGGCCACTACATCAACCGTTCCACCCATATTCACCACTCCGTGGACGACCTGCTGAAGAAGCAGCTGATGACCCGTCTGATCTGTCACCGGGTGGGCGGCTGCATGCAGCGCTGCATGGGTTCCGACGCCCTGAACGCCATCTTCTCTGTGGCCTATGACTGCGACAAGGCCTGCGGCACCCATTATTTTGAGCGCCTGAACAAGTACATCGAGTACTGTCAGGAGAACGACCTGATCTGCAACTGCGCCCAGACCGACGTGAAGGGCTCCCGCAATCCCAAGTATAAACGGGCCCACATGCAGCCCGACCCCGACCAGTTCGTCCACGTGGTGGAGATGAACGTGGACGGTATCGGCGTGGACGGCAAGCCCTGCAAGGGCATTATTGTCCGGGGCGCCAAGATCTGCAACTCCTGCGCTCCCTATGTGGACGAGATCATCGTCAACCCCACCAAGTTCATGAGCCAGGACGACGCCGCTTACGCCCTGTCCTTCGCCCTGCCCGCCGACTGGCCCGGCATCAAGCTGATGGCCCTGCCCGGACA